>CAYYJL010000018.1:0-14217 GCA_964472245.1 uncultured Ignavibacteriaceae bacterium
TGTGGCATAGCACCATCAGTCGCAGCAACCACAAGAATCGCGCCATCCATCTGAGCGGCACCGGTAATCATGTTTTTAACATAATCCGCGTGACCAGGACAGTCTACGTGAGCGTAGTGTCTTGCTTCAGTTGAATACTCAACGTGAGCAGTAGCAATCGTAATACCTCTTTCTCTTTCTTCAGGGGCATTATCAATTGAGTCAAATGTTCTTACCTGAGCGTAACCTTTTCTGGCAAGTGCCATAGTGATAGCTGCTGTAAGGGTGGTTTTACCGTGATCAACGTGTCCAATCGTTCCAATGTTGACGTGGGGTTTACTGCGGTCAAATTTTTCTTTAGCCATTTAATTTTCTCCTTAAGATTAAAATCGTTTATGCGTTAACTGCTTTATTACCTAATGTTTTTTCTGCAATTTCCTCAGCCAAAGATTTTGGAACCTCGGAATAATGTGAAAACTGCATTGTATAGATTGCACGGCCCTGAGTCATAGATCTCAGTACTGTTGCGTACCCGAACATTTCTGAAAGAGGTACGGTAGCTTTAATAACCTGTGCATCTTTTCTGGCGGTAAATCCTTCAATTCTGCCGCGGCGTGAGTTAAGGTCACCCATAACATCGCCGAGGTATTCTTCCGGAGTTACTACCTCTACACCCATTGTTGGCTCAAGAAGGATTGGTTTTGCTTTTCTTGCACCATCTTTGAATGCAATAGAGCCCGCAACCTTAAATGACAACTCATCCGAGTCAACATCATGGTAAGAACCATCATAAATTTTTACTTTAATATCCACTACCGGGAATCCTGCAATTACACCATTTCTCATGGCTTCCTGCACACCGGCTGAAACAGCTGGGACGTATTCCTTAGGAACAACACCGCCAACAATTCCGTTTGTAAATTCATAACCTTTACCCGGTTCGTTCGGGCCAACTTCCAGCCATACGTGACCGTATTTACCTCGACCACCGGACTGCTTAATGAATTTACCTTCAACATTAACCGTCTGGGTAATGGTTTCGCGGTAAGCAACCTGTGGTTTACCAACATTTGCTTCAACCTTGAACTCACGTTTCATACGGTCAACTAAAATTTCCAAGTGCAACTCGCCCATACCTGCAATCAGGGTCTGACCGGTTTCTTCGTTAGTAGAAACCTTAAACGTCGGATCCTCATCGGAGAGTTTCTGCAGAGCTTCGGAAAGTTTATCCTGATCTGCTTTTGTTTTGGGCTCGATAGCAATTTGAATAACCGGCTCAGGGAAAATCATTTTTTCCATGATAACAGGATCATCTTCCAGGCAGAGGGTATCACCGGTTCTGGTGAACTTAAGACCAACTGCTGCTGCAATATCTCCTGCGCGGACTTCCTGTATTTCTTCACGATGATTTGCATGCATCTGAAGCAAACGGGAAATTCTTTCTTTTCTGCCGCTTATTGAGTTAAATACATAGGATCCTGCATTCAATTTACCCGCATATACACGGAAGAATGTCAGCTTACCTACGTAAGGATCGTTCATAATCTTAAACGCCAAAGCAGTGAATTTTTCATCTTCAGAAACTTTTCTTGTTACCATATCATTGATGTTAACATGATGAGCTTCAATATCTCCGGTATCTAACGGAGAAGGTAAAAATTCAATAACTGCATCTAAAAGTCTCTGTACACCTTTGTTTTTGAAGGATGAGCCGCAAAGAACCGGAATAATCTTTCCAGAGATGGTGGCAGTTCTGAGTACGTTGGTAATTTCAACGTCAGAAATATCTTTTCCTTCCAGGTATTTTTCCAGTAAGGTATCATCAACATCAGAAACTGCTTCAAGCATCTGAGTTCTGAACTTTGTTGCCAGGTCCATTAAATCATGCGGAACTTCAATTTCATCAAAGGTTGAACCTTGTGTATCTTCATGATACATTCTTGCTTTAAAGCGGATTAAATCCACAACACCGGTGAACAGATCACCTTCACCGATAGGCAGTGCAACAGGAATAGCATTAGCGCCAAGGCGTTCGCGGATCATAGAAAGTGCATTGTAAAAATCTGCACCGATTCTATCCATCTTGTTAATAAAAGCAATTCTCGGAACGTTATATTTATCTGCCTGTCTCCAAACTGTTTCAGACTGTGGTTCAACGCCGCCAACTGCACAGAATAGAGCGATAGCACCATCGAGAACACGAAGACTTCTTTCTACCTCAACGGTAAAATCCACGTGACCCGGAGTATCAATAATATTGATCTGATGTTGTTTCCAAAAACAGGTAGTAGCAGCACTGGTAATGGTAATACCACGCTCTTTTTCCTGCTCCATCCAGTCCATCGTAGCTGCACCATCATGCACTTCACCAATTCTGTGAAGGCGACCGGTATAAAACAGAATTCTTTCTGTTGTCGTAGTTTTACCGGCATCGATGTGTGCCATAATACCGATATTTCTCACTTGTGATATCGGTGTTTTTACATTTGCCATCTATTCAAATTTCCTAATTATTAAATCTTACCATTTATAGTGAGCAAACGCTTTGTTTGCTTCAGCCATTCTGTGAGTATCTTCTTTTTTCTTAACTGCGGAACCTTCACCGTTGGAAGCAGCAACCAATTCACCTGCTAACTTAGCGGGATATGATTTCTCATTTCTGGAACGGGAGTATTCTCTCAACCATCTCATAGCCAGAGCTAATCTTCTTTCGGGTCTTACTTCCATCGGGACCTGATACGTAGCACCGCCAACTCTGCGGCTTCTTACTTCGATAACCGGTGAAATATTGGAAATTGCTTTTTTGAAAATTTCAATACCCGGTTTTTTTGCTTTTTGCTCAGCAATGTCAAATGCTTTATAAACTGCATTAGCGGCGGTAATTCTTTTACCGTCATACATTACCTGATTAATAAACTTTGCTACCCACAGATCGTTATATTTAGCATCCGGAAGCAGATATCTCTTTTCGGCTCTTTTTTTTCTCATAATTATTTAGCTTTTGGTTTTTTAGCACCGTATTTAGAGCGGCCTTGTTTTCTATCCTGCACACCACTGGTATCTAAAGTACCGCGTATAATGTGGTAACGAACACCCGGAAGATCTTTTACTCTGCCGCCTCTGATTAGAACAATTGAATGCTCCTGAAGGTTATGTCCTTCACCCGGTATGTAAGCCGTTACTTCTATGTGATTTGTTAATCGTACTCTGGCAACCTTACGAAGCGCGGAATTCGGCTTCTTCGGTGTAGTTGTATAGACTCTGGTACAGACACCTCTTTTCTGAGGACAACTATCCAAAGCGGGAGCTTTATTCTTGCTCTTTACTACAACTCTGCCTTTTCTGACTAGCTGATTGATCGTAGGCACAAATATCCTCGTTAAGTCAATGTCAAAAAAAATTCAGACTTTAAATATACTCACTTCCTGACATTAAGTCAAGAAGTGAGTTCCTATGTATTTCGTTTTTTTTTAGTGAGAACCGAAAATTATTCGGTTACTTCTTCTTCGGCCGGGGGGGCCGGTACCTCTTCTACTTTTAACAAGAGGTTTTTATATTTCTTTAGACCAGTTCCCGCGGGAATTAATCTTCCCATTACAACATTTTCTTTTAAGCCGCGTAAGGTATCTACCTTAGCTGCTACTGCTGCATTTGTGAGAACTTTAGTGGTTTCCTGGAAAGAAGCGGCTGAGATAAAACTTTCTGTGTTCAGAGCAGCCTGTGTGATACCGAGGAGTTGATGCGTAAAGCTTGCGCTTACACAATCTCTTCCTTCGATCTGATTTTTTCCTTTTCTCTTTAAGTCCGTATTCAACTCTCTGAGTTTTGTACGGGTTATCAAAGTTCCTTCTTTAAGTTTACTGTCACCTTTATCGGTAATAACAACAGAGTTTTTTACTCTTTCGTTTTCATCATTCAGATCAACTTTATCAACCTGATCATCTTCAAGAAAACGTGTATCACCCGGATCGGTAATCTTAACTTTTTGGAGCATCTGACGAACAATCACTTCGATATGTTTGTCATTTATTTTTACACCTTGAAGGCGATAAACGTCCTGAATCTCATTTACCAGATATTCCTGCACAGCGGTTGGACCGTTGATTTTAAGAATATCATGCGGATTAATATGATTTTCGGTTATTTTTTCACCGTTCAATATTTGTTCACCATCCATAACCACGATGTTGTGGCTAAGCGGAACGCTGTATTTCTTTTCGGTAGAACCATCCAGAGAAGTAACCAGAATTTCCCTGGTTCCTTTTTTTCTCTGTCCAAATTTAACAATTCCCACGATATCTGACAAGAAGGCAGATTCCTGAGGGGTTCTTGCTTCAAACAATTCGGTTACTCTCGGCAGACCTGCGGTAATATCTTTCGATTTTGAGGCCTGTTTAGAGATTTTTGCCAAAACTGTACCGGCAGAAACTTCTTCATTTTCATCCACGGTCAAGTATGCCTTGGATGGAATACTAAAGATTTTCTGGGTTCCGTCTTCACCTTCAACTACAACGCTTGGGGAAAGTGCTTTATCCTTGGATTCAATAATAACCTTCTGGACGTATCCGGTCTGGTCATCAGTAATCTGCTGGAATGTTACGTTTTCCTTCAGATCCACAAACTTGATTTTACCTGCCATATCAGTTAAGATAAGGGAGTTGTAAGGATCGTGTTTGTAAAGGATGGTCTTTTTGTCAACCTTTGCACCGTCTTCAATTCTTAATTCAGCACCATTTGGTACGGAGTGTTTTTTAGAAAGCACGTTGTTGTCATTGTAAATTTCAATAACACCACGGCGGCCTAATACTACTTTAAGTTTTGTTCCGTCAAAGGAATCTTTAAGTACAAAGTTAACGTTCTGGAATCGTACGGTTCCTGCAGCATCTGCTTCCAGCAAGGACTGGCTTGCTTCTTTGGAAGCAACACCACCGGTGTGGAATGTTCTCAGGGTAAGCTGAGTTCCCGGTTCACCGATTGATTGTGCAGCAATTACACCTACTGCCTCGCCAACTTCTACAAGTTTAGCATTAGTCAGGTTACGGCCGTAACATTTAGCGCAAACACCTTGTTTGGATTCGCAGGTTAATACGGAACGGATTTTAATGGTTTCAATACCGCTGGTTTCAATGATTTTTGCGACTGATTCCACAACCATCTCACCCGCCTCAATAAGAAGGTCTCCGGTGACAGGGTCATAAATTGAATCAGAAACTACTCTACCGGTGATTCTTTCAGAAAGTGATTCTCTTTCCTCATTAGAATCTTTAAGAGCACTTACGCTGATACCAAGAATGGTGTGGCAGTCAACTTCAGAGATGATAACATCCTGGGCAACATCCACAAGTCTTCTGGTAAGATAACCTGCATCCGCTGTTTTAAGAGCGGTATCAGCAAGACCTTTTCTTGCACCGTGAGTAGAGATAAAGTACTCAAGTACGGAAAGCCCTTCCTTAAAGTTTGCAATAATCGGGTTTTCGATAATTTCTCCCGCCTGACCGGTCATGGCCTTCTGCGGTTTCATCATCAATCCTCTCATACCTGCAAGCTGTTTAATCTGTTCCTGAGAACCTCTTGCACCTGAGTCCGCCATCATGTGTACGGAGTTAAATCCTCCGCTTACAGTGGAAAGGGTTTCCATTACCACTTTAGCTACGTCGTTAGAGGTGTGGTTCCAGATATCAATTAAACGGTTGTAGCGCTCGTTATCGGTAATAATACCGAGTTCGTAATTGCTTTCAACGGTTTCAACTTCTTTGTTTGCAGCATCAACAAGTTCCTGCTTCTTCTGAGGTATTACCAAGTCGCTGTAGCTGATGGAGATACCGCCTGCTGTTGCATAACGGAATCCGAGGTCTTTAAGATCATCAAGGAATTTAGAAGTGATTTTGTTACCCATTTTAAGGAACATTTCACCGATAAATTTACCAAAGGTTTTCTTAATAAGTACCTGATTATAGAAGCCCATCTCTTTAGGAACAATCTTGTTAAAGATTACTCTGCCAACAGTGGTTTCAATTATTTTTCCGTTAATACGTACTTTTATAGCTGCATGCAGCGATACAACACGGTTATCATATGCGATCACCACTTCATCTGTGCTGCCGAATACCATACCTTCGCCATACGCACCATCAAGTTTTTTGGTGAGGTAGTAGCAGCCCAATACGATATCCTGGGTAGGAACTACGATAGGACTACCATTCTGCGGGGAAAGGATGTTGTGGCTGGAAAGCATTAATAACTGTGCTTCCAACTGTGCCTCATGAGAAAGCGGTACGTGAACCGCCATCTGATCACCGTCAAAATCCGCGTTAAACGCAGTACAAACCATAGGATGAAGGCGGATTGCCTTTTCATCTATCAGTACCGGCTGGAATGCCTGAATACCAAGGCGGTGAAGGGTTGGCGCACGGTTAAGCAGTACCGGGTGTCCGTCAATGATTTTTTCAAGAATTTCCCAGATAACCGGGTCTTTTCTTTCAACAATTTTCTTTGCGCTTTTTACAGTTTTGCTGTTTCCGCGTTCAATAAGTTTTCGGATAATAAACGGCTTAAAAAGTTCCACACCCATATCTTTGGGCAGACCGCACTGATAAAGTTTTAATTCCGGGCCAACCACAATTACGGAACGGCCTGAGTAGTCAACTCTTTTACCAAGGAGGTTCTGACGGAATCTACCCTGCTTACCTTTGAGCATATCACTCAAAGATTTAAGAGGTCTGTTATTATCACTGCGTACAGCGCTTCCGCGGCGTGAGTTATCAAACAATGCATCAACCGATTCCTGAAGCATTCTCTTTTCATTACGGAGAATAACTTCCGGTGCCTTTATATCAATCATTCTCTTAAGGCGGTTATTACGGATAATAACACGGCGGTAAAGATCGTTCAAGTCTGAGGACGCAAAACGGCCGCCTTCCAAAGGTACCAATGGTCGCAGTTCCGGTGGAATGATTGGTATATAGCTTAATACCATCCATTCTGGTCTGTTATCAACATTATCTTTTGGGCGGAAAGCTTCAAGAACTTTTAATCTCTTGAGTAAGTCTTCCCTTTTCTGGACTGATGTTTCGTTCTTAAACTGATCGCGCAGTTCATGGAAAAGTTTTTCAATATCGGTGTTCTTGAGCAATTCCTTAATTGCCTCACCGCCGATTTTTGCATAAAACTTATTCGGGTCATTATCATCAAGTTTATCGTTACCTGCAGGCAGAGACTGAAGAATTTCAAAATACTGCTCTTCGGTAATTAAATCTTTGCGGCTTAAGCCGGTTGGACCCGGGTTAAGAACCACATAAGATTCATAATAGATAATTCTTTCCAGCTCCTTGGAGCTGAACCCGAGGATATTACCAATCTTTGATGGAAGTGATTTGAAGAACCAGATGTGAACAACCGGAACGGCAAGACCAATATGGCCCATTCTTTCCCGGCGGACATTCTTCTGTGTTACTTCAACACCGCATCGGTCGCAGATAATACCTTTGTAACGGATTCTCTTATACTTACCGCAATAACATTCCCAATCCCTTGTAGGACCAAAAATCTTTTCGCAGAAAAGACCATCTTTTTCCGGTCTGTAAGAGCGGTAGTTAATGGTTTCCGGTTTGGTTACTTCGCCATGTGACCGATTGAGTATATCATCCGGACTGGCAAGCGTAATCCGGATGTTCTCGATATCCTTAAATGTATTATTTTCCTGATTTCTTACGGACATATAAAACTCCTGTTAATATTTTCTTTCACCTGAACGGATTAATTAATTTTGATGTCAAGACCGAGGCCCTGCAGCTCTTTAATTAATACGTTAAACGATTCAGGTATATTCGGGTCCATTATGTTCTGTCCCTTAACTATCGCATCATATACTTTGGTTCTTCCTGCCACGTCATCACTCTTTACTGTCAGAATTTCCTGAAGAATATGGGAAGCGCCGTATGCCTCAAGTGCCCACACTTCCATTTCTCCGAAACGCTGACCGCCAAACTGAGCTTTACCGCCAAGTGGCTGCTGAGTAATGAGCGAGTATGGTCCAATGCTCCTGGCGTGGATTTTATCATCCACTAAGTGTCCGAGTTTAAGCATGTATATATAGCCGCAGGTTACCGGTGAATGGAATTTTTCACCTGTTCTTCCGTCTGTCAATTCAGCTTTTACACCGTTTGGCAATCCGGCTTTGGAAACCCATGCGTTTACATCTTCCGGTGAAGCACCGTCAAAGACAGGTGTAGCAAACTTAACACCAAGTTTTTTACCAACCCAGCCAAGTGCAGTTTCGTACAACTGACCAAGGTTCATTCTGGAAGGTACACCAAGCGGATTTAAGATAATATCCACAGGGGTTCCGTCTTCCAGGAACGGCATATCTTCCATAGGTACAATTTTGGAGACCACACCTTTATTTCCGTGGCGGCCTGCCATTTTATCACCTACGGAGATTTTACGTTTTTTAGCAACATAAACTTTTGCAAGCTGCAGAATTCCCGGAGGAAGTTCATCACCTAATTGTATTTTCTGTTTTTCACGTTTGTATTCTTCTTCAAGAACATTCAAATACGTGAAGTAGCTCTTATATATCTTACGGACTGTTTCACTTGTTTTTGCATCGTCAAACCAGCTTTCAACGGTTTCATAGTTTTTAACCATGGTAATGCTTTCAAAGTGAATATCTTTGAGTGCAGTGCCTGATTTTACTTCTACTTTACCTTCAAGATTTCTGATACCCTTTGTTGTTTTATTCAAACAAACTGATTTCAGCTTCTCAAGCAGTTTATGGTCATGAGCGGCAAAACGGCTCTTAAAGTCGTTTTCAAATGAGTCAAGAATTTTCTTTTCATTCTTTTTGGTATCAGACTCTTTTTTCTTTTTGCTGAAAAGACGAGTCTTAATAACGGTTCCGCGAAGTCCCGGTGTTGCTTTAAGTGATGCATCTTTTACATCACCTGCTTTATCACCAAAGATTGCACGAAGAAGTTTTTCTTCCGGAGTCGGGTCAGTTTCCCCTTTCGGAGTAATTTTTCCGATAAGGATATCGCCTTCTTTAACTTCTGCACCAACACGGATGATACCGTTTTCGTCAAGATTCTTTAATGTTTCATCGTTAACGTTTGGAATTTCCCTTGTAAGTTCTTCTTCACCGCGTTTGGTTTCACGAACCTGCAATTCAAATTCTTCAATGTGCAGAGATGTATATATATCTTCAGCAACAAGACGTTCACTGAGGATGATAGCATCTTCAAAGTTATAACCTCTCCAGGGCATGAATGCAACAAGCACGTTTCTGCCGAGAGCAAGTTCACCACCTTGTGTTGCAAAGCCATCAGCAAGCACATCGCCTTTTTTAACTCTTTGGCCTTGTTTAACAATCGGTTTCTGGTTGATGGAGGTTTCCTGGTTAGTACCGGAAAACTTAATCAAACGGTATGTCTTTCTGTCACTGTCTTCAAAACGGAGAAGTGTTTCTTCAGAAGCCGGATCAAAATCATATGCTACGGAAATTCTGTCAGAATCCACATATTCAACAATACCATCACCTTCGGCAACAATTACAGCACGGGAGTCGCGGGCGGCTTTGCCTTCCAGACCGGTACCAACAATCGGAGCTTCCGGACGGAGTAACGGAACTGCCTGGCGCTGCATGTTTGAGCCCATGAGTGCACGGTTAGCATCGTCATGCTCAAGGAACGGAATCAACGCAGCTGCCACGCTCACTATCTGAGCAGGGGCAACATCCATGTAATCCAAACTCTTGGGATTCACAATTGGGAATTCACCGTGATTTCTGGATTTAACTCTTTCGTCAGCAAAGGATCCGTCTTTTTCCAGCACAGCATTTGCCTGTGCAATGGTTTTCATATCTTCCATTTCAGCGGTAAGATATACTATCTCGTTGGAGACCAAACCATCTTTTACCACACGGTATGGGGTTTCCAGGAATCCGTAGCGGTTCACTCTTGCATAAATGGTAAGAGATGAAATAAGACCGATGTTTGGACCTTCAGGAGTTTCAATCGGGCAGAGACGGCCGTAATGAGTATAGTGAACGTCACGAACCTCAAAGCCCGCACGCTCTCTTGTAAGACCGCCTGGTCCAAGTGCAGACATTCTTCTCTTGTGAGTGAGTTCTGCAAGCGGATTGGTCTGATCCATAAACTGTGAAAGCTGATTAGTGCCAAAGAAGCCGTTAATAACGCTGCTTATGGTTCTTGCGTTAACCAATTCTGAAGGAGTGAAGTTTTCCGTATCACGGATGTTCATTCTTTCTTTAATGGTTCTTGCCATTCTGGCTACACCAACGTTAAACTGTGCACCGAGCTGTTCGCCTACGGTTCTTACCCTTCTATTTCCGAGATGATCTATATCATCTGAATCTTCCAGGTCATCCTTCATGCGAAGGATATATTTCATAATTTCAATAATGTCTTCCGGAGTCAAAACAGTAGTAGTTTCCGGTACATTCAGTTTCAGCTTATCGTTCATGCGGTGTCTGCCGACATCGCCTAAATCGTAGCGTTTATCATTAAAGAACAGTTTTTCAATAAGCTGTTGAGCGGCATCCAAATCCGGCGGCTCACCTGTTCTCAGCTGGCGGTAGATTGAGTACAACGCCTCTTCTTTAGTGTGGGAAGTATCCTTTTTAAGTGTATTGATAATCAGGTTCTGATCTACTTTAGTACCTGATTTAATCAGCTTAATGGTTTCTACTTCAGCTTCAATAATTCTTTCAAGATGATCTTCTTTTATGACATCTTCACGTGAAAGGAAAATTTCACCTGTGGTTAAATCCACAACATCACTGGCTATCACGCGGTCAACCAGTTCAATAAGGTTCATTCCTTTAATGTTAACTTCTTCCACGAGCCCGAATAATTCGAGGATCTGCTCATCGGTTACATAATCCAATGCGCGGAGCAGCATGCTGGATGGGAATTTTTTCCTTCTGTCTATGTAACAATAAAGCACGTGGTTAATATCTGTGGCAAACTCTACCCATGAGCCCTTAAACGGGATAATCCTTGCAGAATACAAAGGGGTATTGTTCGGATGGAAAGCTTTGGAAAAAGCAACACCGGGTGAACGATGCAGCTGTGTTACCACAACGCGTTCAGCACCGTTAATAATAAAAGTTGCTTTGTCAGTCATGAAAGGAAGGTTGCCAAGGTAAACAACTTCTTCTACTGCATCAACAAATTCGTTGGTTTCCTGATCTTTTGCAGAGAGCCGGAGTTTGGCTTTCAGCGGTGCTGAATAGCTTAACCCTTTTTCTGTACACTCTACCATTGAGTAGCGTGGTTTATCTATGTAGTACTCTACAAAATCAAGACGGAAATTTTCTTTATTATCAAAAATGGGGAAATTTGAAGTAAAGACCTGCTGAAGGCCTGTGTTTTCGCGTTCAGCGGGATTCGTATGAATTTGCAGGAAGCCCTCAAAGGAGTCCTTTTGGATCGCTAAAAGATCCGGGGTCTCCAGGATTGGCTCAATCTGTCCAAAAGAAATTCTGTTGTTATTATCCAAGGTATAATTCTCCGATAGTTCTTTTCATACTGAAATCGTATCAAATAAAAAACGATAAGACGGATTGCTCCGTCTTATCGGCAATGACTATTGCGAAATTAAGAAAGTGAAAGTCAGGGTAAATAATTATTTTACCTGAACAGTTGCTCCTGCTTCTTCCAGTTCTTTCTTGATTTTTTCTGATTCGTCCTTAGAAACTGCTTCTTTAACAGTTTTTGGAGCGCCGTCTACTAAGTCTTTAGCTTCTTTGAGGCCAAGACCTGTATGAGCACGAACAACTTTGATAACGTTAATTTTGTTAGCACCGGCAGCTGAAAGAATAACATCAAATTCTGTTTTTTCTTCAACCGGAGCTGCAGCAGCGCCGCCTGCAGGCATTGCACCCATCATAACAGGGGCAGCAGCACTTACACCAAATTCTTCTTCAAGAGCTTTTTTGAGTTCTGATGCTTCAACTAAGGTTAACGCTTTAATTTTTTCTACTAATTCAGATACTTTCTCTGACATTCTGTATGACTCCTAATCAATTATATTTTAAAATTATGCAGCTTTTTTCTTTTCGATTTCGTCAATAACACTGACGAGCTCTCTGAGGACTGCGTTTACTGAACCGACAATTCCGGAGATTGGTGCATTCAGACTTCCCAATATACCGGCGATAACTTCCGGTTTTGATGGCAGAGAAGCCAGCTCATTCAAGCTGCTACCCTCAAAAAATTGAGTATCTATATAAGCACCCTTAAGGGCGAACTTCTGCTTTTCATCAAAATACTTTTTAATAACTTTGGCTGGTGAGCCGGGGTTATCTGATACAAAAGCAAAACCGGACATTCCGGGCAGAATACCGGAAAGTTTTTCATACTTTCCTGTTTGCTGCAATGCTCTTGCAAAAAGCGTATTTTTAATGACTTTGTAGGTTACACCTTCTTTCCGGAACTCCGAACGAAGTTTACCGATATCACCAACGTTAACGGCTTTGTAGTCAACTACATAACAAGCCATACTTTCGTTGATGAGTTCAGCAACCTCATCAATTATTTGCTGTTTTTCATTTTTATCCATGGTACTCCCGGATTCTAAGGTTAATTATTACGAACGAACTTAGAAGCGATTTAGTGCGTAATTTCTGTTTAGTGCGCACCAACTTCATCGCGGTGTACCCGAAGGCCCGGACCCATCGTACTGGTGATGGTCAGACTTTTAACATAGGTACCTTTTGCTGAAGCGGGCTTCAGCTTAACCACTGTGCTTAAAAATGCACGAACATTTTCAATCAGTTGGTCAGCTTCAAAATTCAATTTGCCTAAAGAGGTGTGAATAATACCGGTTTTATCCACTCTAAAGTCAATTTTACCGGCTTTTACTTCTTTAACGGCTTTAGCAACATCCATGGTTACTGTGCCGCTTTTGGGGTTGGGCATCAAACCTTTTGGACCGAGCACTTTACCGAGTTTACCAAGTTCAGCCATAACATCCGGGGTTGCTATAATAACATCCACGTCTGCCCAGCCGGCTTTAATTTTCTCAAGGTATTCCTCAAATCCGGCAAAATCTGCGCCTGCAGAAAGTGCCTCCTGGGCTTTTGGTCCTTTAGCAATAGCGAGTACTTTGACGCTCTTACCGGTTCCGTGAGGAAGCGATACTGTGCCTCTTACCAACTGATCTGCATGTCTTGGGTCAACACCCAGACGGATAGCACAATCAAGAGATTCGGTAAACTTCACATTAGAGTGTTTCTTCAGTAAATCGACTGCGTCTTTTAATGAATACTCTTGTTTGGTATTCACAGTCTCCTGAATTTTTGTAAATCTTTTTGATGCTTTCATTGTATAATATTTATTTACGGTGAGTTAAAAAATTATCCTTCAACAGTTAAACCCATGGAGCGGGCAGTACCTGCAACCATGCTTTTTGCTGCTTCGATATCAAATGCATTTAAGTCAGGCATTTTCAATTTTGCGATTTCTTCCACCTGAGCCATGGTTACCTTGCCAACCTTTGTACGGTTTGGAATGGCAGAACCTTTTTCCACTTTAGCTGCTTTAAGTAAAAGAACCGGAGCAGGAGGTGTTTTGGTTATGAAGGTGAATGACTTATCTGAAAAAACAGTAATAACCACAGGAATAATTAAACCATCCTGTGATGAAGTTCTTGCATTAAACTGTTTACAGAACTCCATGATATTGACACCCTTTTGTCCAAGTGCAGGACCAACCGGTGGTGCAGGATTTGCTTTGCCTGCCGGTATCTGGAGCTTAATATATCCGGTTATTTTTTTAGCCATGATGAAACCTGATTATCTTATTTTCAATTATTATTTTTCTAATTCTGCCTGATCAAAGTCAATTTCCACCGGGGTTTTTCTTCCCAGAATAGGAACCAAGACTTTCATTTTCATTTTGTCTTCAATCACTTCTTCAACTTGTCCGCTGAAGTTTTTGAATGGCCCGTTAATAATTTTAACGGTATCACCGTGCCTGAAGAGAGTTTCCAAACGTTCGTCGTTAGCGTCAGGATTAATCCTGTTCATCAGGGCTTTAACCTCATGAGCCGGCAAAGCGGTTGGGTTAAGTCTTCCGTGGCCCAAAAAGCCGAGTACGGAAGAAGTGCTGATGATAAATTCCTTAACAGCCGGATCCATATCGCAATTAACAAGGATATGACCCGGGAGCAGGTTTTTGGTCTTACTTTTCTTTTTGCCGTCTTTAACTTCAAAGACTT
>CAYYJL010000019.1:0-14076 GCA_964472245.1 uncultured Ignavibacteriaceae bacterium
TTGGTCAGGCATATATGGATTCCAAGGAGTATGCAAAATCGTCGCATCATTTCAGGAAAGCCCGCGGGTTATACCTGGCAAAAGATTACATTTGGGATGCCGGGGAAACCCTGCATAACGATGCATTGAATCTGCAGAATCAGGATTTGCTCAAAGAGTCTGCAGCAATGTTTGACTCTGCTATTACACTGAAAAAACAAGTTGCTGCTAAAGAACCCGGAGACGCTATTTACGAAACTATAGGGTCTTCATTATGGGGGAAAGCGTGGTCGGTCCGATATCTTAATCAGTATGATGAAGCCATAACGATATATGAACTGGCTGTGCAGTATTATGATTCATCTTCCAGAAATTCCGCTAAAGTAAGTAAACGGACGGTACTTGATAATATTGGTGAAATCTATGAGAAGAAGGGGGAATACAATAAAGCGATAGAACATTATCTGAACATGATGCCTCTTATAAAGGAATTACAGGATTTTGCAGAGGAAGGGGAAGCATATAATGACATTGGCTATTGTTACTTCCAGTTAGGCGAATACCAGAGGGCAATAGAGTGGTATCAAAAGGGTTATGATACTCATACTCAACGGGGCAGCAGCAAAGATGCAGGACTTTCGATTTCCAATATCGCACAGGCGTACTGGAATCTCGGTAAATATGATGAAGCTATTAAAACGCATATGGATGCTATAAAGCTCAGGGAATCAGTTAAGGATTTATCCGGTTTAGGGTATTCATGGAGTAAATTGGGCGCTTTATATAAGGATAGCGGTGACCCTGCAAAAGCGATTGAATCGTTTGAAAAGGCAGTGGGATATTATGAAGAAGTAAAAGATGAAAGCGGACTCGCAGATACCTACAAAGACCTTGGTGATTTGTATCTGAAAGTAAAAGACCTTGCCCGTGCAAAAGAAAAACTTGAAAAATCTTTGGATATCAAAAGGAATTTAAAGGACCCGTTTAAATTAGCAGAGGCCTACTTTGATATCGGCAGTGTGTATTATCAGTATGTGGATTATGCCAACGCTGAAAAAAGCTGGAAGGAAGCACTTGCATTATATACGCAGATCGGTGATTTCAGTGGGCGTGTTTATACCCTCTCAAACATCGGATTGTTAGAATATGTTTATCACAAGACTTTTGATAAAGCAATTAACACCTTTGCTGAGGCCATCCGGCTTTCAAAAGAAGTGCAGAACGATAACAATCTCGCCTACTGTTATCAGAGAATAGGAAATTTATACAAAGAGAACGGCAATAATGAGCTGAGTAAACAATATATAGACTCATCCCATGTCATATATAAAAATCTGGGGGATCTCTCCAAGATATCAAGTACATTAGTGGATATAGGATATTATCACATGAGCCGCGGAGAGTTTCAGAAGGCCGATTCCATTTTCCGGGAGTCTCTTGAGATAGCAAACAAGGCAAGCAATAATATTCAGATTGCAATAGCAAATCAAAGTCTTGCTGATATGGCTTTGTACCTTGGTGAATTCAAAAAGTCACTTTCGATACTTGAAGAAACTAAAGCCATATATGCTAAGATAGACAACTTTTGGGGGCTGGCTTCAGTGAATCTTGGACTCGGTAATGTTTATAATCATATGGGCGAATTTAAAAACGCTATCCATCATTATACAATTGCAGACAGTTTATACAAGAGCATTGATGATGAATACAGCCGCGGCACACCAATTAACAATATCGGTACCATATATTATTGGCAGGGGGATAATGAATCTGCCATGAAGCAGTTCGTTAAAGTGAAAGAAATTCTTGATAATTTCAAAGTGAAGAATGATTTCTACGCAATTGTTGAAGCGAACATCGGCGAAGTGTTTCTGGAATTGAATAAATTTGATGACGCCAAGAAATACCTTGACTCCGCTAATATGCGCGCAGATAAAATGAATTTTAACTCGCTCAAGGTTACCGTCCGTACTATTTTTGGTAAGCTGTATATTAAGCAGAACAAATATGATGAAGCCCTCAAATATTTGCTGGAAGCATATGCATTGGTTAAAACCTCAGGCGAAAAAGACCGGTTGTCAGATGTAACTAATACATTAGGCAAGGTTTACTACAATAAAAAAGATTTTGTTAATTCGCTCAAATATCTGGATGAATCTGTTGAAGTTTCAAAGAAAATCGGTTCAACCCGATATCTCTATCAGCCGCTGTATACGCAGGGGATAATTTTCAAAGAAAAAGGACAGGTAGACAACGGCATTGCAAAACTCAAAGAAGCGATTGAAGTGGTTGAATCAATACGCGGTAAGATAGTGGGCGGTGAGAATGCAGCAAAAATATTTGCCGCCGGTGAGGAGAAAGTTAAAATCTATGAAGAAATTATATCTCTGTATATACAGAAGAACGAAATTGACAGTGCGCTTATCTTCCTGGACAGGAGTAATAACGAAGCCCTCAAACAGCAGTTTGGCAAGATAGATGTCAAATTTCAGGATGAAAATAAAAACCAGGCACTGCAAACTGAAAAAGACCTGAAGAGCAGGGTAAATGGTATTGAAGAGGAAATTGCCAAAGTAAAATCAAAACCGGAAGAACAGCAGAACAAGGAATATCTGCAAAGTCTTGAAAAAAGCAAAAACGTTGCGGAAAAGGAGTATATAAACTTTATCACGCAAACCGTTAAGGAGTTCCCGACACTGCAGAATTATTTTGCAAGCAACGTAAACCCGAAAAGTTTTATCCGCTCTAAGGGAAAAATACCTAAAGATGTAGCTGTGTTGGCATACCTTATGGGAGAAAATCAGCTGTATATATTTGCCGCATCGAATGATACTGTAATTGCAAAAGTGGTGCAGATACCAAAAGATAAGATTGAAAAATCAGTCGTAAAGATATACCGCTACCTTAAAGATGGTCAGATAGGGAAAGCGCTTGGAGATCTCGACCCGGTTAGAATGAAACCACTTGACAAGGGGAAAGATCTGGTCTATGATTCAAAACTTAAACCGTTTTTTGCCACAAACGATGAGTTATACAGTACGCTTATTGATCCGGTGTCAGAAGTAATAAAAAACAAAACGAAGCTTTCAATTATTCCATACGGTAAATTGTATTACCTTCCGTTCGAATCACTTTCTTCACTGGAAGGAGACAAAAGAGTGTTTTTGAATGAAAAATACTCAATCTTTTATATAAGTACATTAGATATATTCAGCGGGCAAAACGAGACTGAGGGCTTTGACATAAAGGTTATGGCTTTGGGGAATGCTGATAATACTCTCCCAAATTCTGAAAAAGAAGTGGAGGATTTGAAAAAAATCTATACCAACTCCTCTGTTTTTGTTAGGAATGATGCCTCTGAAGATAAAGTTAAAAATCTTACTGCGGACTACAATGCGATTCATTTTGCCACACATGGCAATCTGGACTACGTTGATGTAAGGAATTCTTATCTGACTTTGGCATCAAACGATGGCGCCGGAGAAGATGGCCGGCTCACTATTGAGGAAGTCTGGGGGCTCTCCAATCTTAATGAGTTCAGTCTCGTAACGTTATCCGCATGTCAGACAGCAGTAAGTGATGAAATCATCCAGGGTTGGATGGTGAACCCTGCAAATGCCTTCTTTGACGTAGGAGTAAAAACCGTAATTGCCTCACTCTGGCAGGTGGATGATGAAGCCACGTCGATACTGATGAATTCATTTTATGCTAACCTTAAAAGCATGAATAAGGTACAGGCATTACGTAAGGCAAAAGAGGTTCTGCGGGAAAATCCGAAGTTTGCCTTCCCTTATTACTGGGCATCCTTTGTCATGGTTGGGGACTATAAGTAGGGGAACGCTTATTTATTCATTTGGGTTGTTGTTTAATATTTGAACAATGACCCAAATGAGTCATTTTTCCAGAATATTTCATGAAAAAGGTAAATATTTGTAATTTTGCATACTCACAGGACAAAATGTGGGAACCTTTTTAAGGTATCAGATATATAATAATTAGAATTCATTTATTTACTTATATTTATTTTATTATTTATTCATTTAATTAGGAGTTCATTATGGTTTCCAGATTTCGTTTCTCTGCGATTCTCCTTGTAGTTTTCGCTTTACTCGTTTCTTCCACGGTTTATGCACAGGATAAAAAGCCGAAAGAAGAAAACAAAAAATCCAATGAAAAAGTTGTTATACCGGCAAATACCATTGATTTCAAAGCTCAGTTAAAATCAAGCAATTCTTCGCTTGATAACCTTGGCGCAATGATTGAAAGCGGCCGTAACAAAGCTGAAGTAAATACCCTTCTTTCTGCTGCGATGATCCTTTTCCTGGAAGAGGCTTCCACAAAAATGAAAGCTCAGGTAACAGGTCTTGATTTGTTGAAAGAAGCAACAGAATTAGCTACCAAACAGAAGAACGTTTCTGCTCTTAAGACTCTTCAGTCTGTATGGGAAAACCCAATGATGGGAAATGACAAAGCTAAATCCAAAGATTTAAGCAACACCATCACCACTGTTGAATCAGAATTAGCATCAACCAGAGGCCCGGGTGCAAAAGTTGTTGACGTAAAAGTTGAAAACTACACCAACTATACCATCTACGTTTATGTTGACGGTACCTACAAAGGTTATGTAAATTCCGGTTTCTACATAGTGTATAACAATATTGGTACCGGCTGGACAGATTTCTACGCTGAAACCGATAACATCTGGAGCAGCTCACAGGGTAAATACATCTACTACTACTGGTCAAATTCATATAATCTGACCAACTACGATTATACTTACGCTGCTGACTTTACCTGGTCTGTTTACTAAGATATAAGTTCTTATAGCATAATGAGGGCTGCCTGAAAATGAGCAGCCCTTTTTTGCTTTAAATCCGGGGAGAAATTTGAAAAAATAAGTGCCCGGGGCTGAAAAATCGTACAAAGGGGGAGCATTCCACTCAATTTTTCTTTGTAAAAACAGAAGAAAATCCGTAAATTTCAGGTCTGAAAAATTTGCCGGGGTGGCGGAATTGGTAGACGCACAGGACTTAAAATCCTGAGGAAACTTGTTTCCGTGCCGGTTCGAGTCCGGCCCTCGGTACCATAAGATAATCGGAGTTTTATGAAGGGCTTTTAGCTCAGTTGGTTAGAGCGTCTGCTTGACGTGCAGAAGGTCATAGGTTCGAATCCTATAGAGCCCACAGTAAAACCGGATTATATCCGTTTTTTTGTTTTAAATAGAGATAGTTTGAGCATACAGGTTACTTTTCCTGACGGTAATTCCCGGGAATTTGAAAAAGGTTTAACTGCCTACGAGATTGCTAAGTCAATTTCACCCCGCTTGGCTGACGATGCCCTTGCTGTGGTTATTGACGGCGTTACGAAGGAAATGTACACTGCTGTTAATTCAGACTGCTCTGTTAAATTCCTGACCTTCAATGAAAAGGATGGCCAGTTTATATATTGGCATTCCACCTCACATCTGATGGCTCATGCAATTCAGGATATACATCCTGAAGCTAAATTTGGCGTTGGACCTCCGGTTGAGGGTGGGTTTTATTATGATATTGATATCAATAAAAAACTCACGGAAGATGATCTTAAGATCATTGAAGAGAGGATGACCTTGGTTGCCAAGCAGGCAAATCAGTTCACCCGTCAGGAGCTTACCAAGCAGGAAGCTATTGACTATTTTACTAAAAAAGGAGATCCGTATAAACTCGAAATCCTCAGTGAACTTGATGAAACCACTGAGACCATATCCCTTTATCACGAGGGTGAGTTTACCGATTTGTGTACCGGCCCTCATTTACCTGATGCCGGCAAAATAAAATATTTCAAGCTGCTTTCCGTATCCGGTTCTTACTGGCGCGGCAGCGAAAAGAACAAGCAATTACAGAGAATCTACGGCGTTTCTTTCCCAAAGAAAAAAATGCTGGAAGAACATCTTCTGTTTTTGGAAGAAGCAAAAAAGCGTGACCACCGGAAGCTGGGGAAGGCATTAGACCTTTTCTCAATTCATGATGAAGCAGGTGCCGGGCTTATATACTGGCATCCTAAAGGCGCACGTATCCGGCTTGCCATTGAAGATTTCTGGAGAGATGCCCATAAAAAAGGCGGTTACGAAATGCTCTACTCTCCGCATATCGGAAAGAGCAAATTATGGGAAATCAGCGGACACCTGGTGAATTATAAAGAAACCATGTTTGCTGAAATGAAAATTGATGAACAGGACTATTACATCAAACCGATGAACTGTCCTTTTCATATTATGATATATCAGTCACAGTTACGGTCTTACAGAGATCTGCCGCTCCGCTGGGCGGAACTGGGGACTGTGTATCGTTATGAAAAATCAGGCGTTTTGCATGGCTTGATGAGAGTCCGCGGTTTTACTCAGGATGATGCACATATATTCTGCACTCCGGAGCAAATGGAATCTGAGATTATTGAAGTTATCCGTTTTGCCAAATATATATTAAATTCATTCGGCTTTACTGACATGGATTTTTATCTGGCAACCAAACCGGAAAAAGCAGTTGGCGATGATGCCTTCTGGCAAACGGCAACTGACGCACTTGCACTTGCTATGCAAAAAGAAAATATAAAGTATGAGGTAGATGAGGGCGGCGGTGCTTTCTACGGTCCAAAGATTGATATTAAGATTAAAGATGCCCTCAAACGTGAATGGCAGTTAAGCACGGTTCAGTTTGACTTTAATCTTCCTCAAAGATTTGATATGAAGTATATCGGCGAAGACGGCAAAGAACACCGCCCGTATATGGTCCACAGAGCTTTACTCGGCTCTATTGAAAGATTTTTCGGAATTCTCCTGGAACATTATGCCGGAGATTTTCCTTTATGGCTGGCACCGGTGCAAACCGCAGTGCTGCCAGTTTCCCAGAATTACATGGAGTATGCACAACAGGTTGCTGATACACTAAAAGCGGCCGGACTGCGTACCGAGTTGGATAAACGAAGCGAAAAAATCGGTTATAAAATCCGTGACTGGGAGATGAACAAAGCTCCCTATATGCTGATTGTAGGAGAAAAAGAAGCAGCGGCAGGTACTATATCTGTCAGAAAAAGAAAAACCGGAGATGCCGGAAGCATGGACTTGCAAGAATATATATCCATGCTGCAAAAAGAAATTGAAAATAAAGTATATCACTAATCAAGAGGTAATTGTATCGCAGGTGCAGAAGAAATCAGAATAAATGAAGAGATTACGGCAAGAACTGTCCGGGTAATCGATTCAACAGGTGATCAGCTGGGAGTGTTCCTTGTAGCTGACGCAATACGTTTAGCAAAAGGCCGCGAAATGGATTTGGTTGAAATAGCACCAAAGGCCGACCCGCCTGTTTGCAAAATAATAGACTTCGGTAAGTTTAAGTATGAACAGCAAAAACGGGAAAAAACCCAGAAAAAGAATCAGCATGTTTCCGTGATGAAGGAAATACGCTTTCATCCGAATACCGACAGTCACGACTTTGATTTCAAAACCAAGCATGCAATCGGCTTTCTTGAAGAAGGCAATAAAGTAAAAGCAGTGGTCGTCTTTAAGGGACGGGAAATGGCTTATACTGCAAAAGGGGAAGAGCTGCTGAACCTCTTTATTGAACAGGTAGCAGAGTATTCAAAAGTAGAAAGCCCTGCCAAGATGGAAGGGCGTAATATGAGTGTCATTGTTGTACCTCAAAAGAGCAAGACAAAAAAACAAACAACCAAATAATCAGGAAGGTTAAAATGCCTAAAATGAAAAGTAACCGAGGAGCTTCTAAAACGTTCAGAAGAACTGCTTCCGGTCAGTTTAAGAGAAAGAAGGCCTATAAGAGCCACATTCTCACGTCGAAATCGACAAAAAGAAAGAGAAACCTCAGAAAAGGTGTTCTTGTTTCCGCCTCCGAGGCAAAAAAAGTAGCAATCATGTTGCAGTAAGGAGAAATATAGAATGCCAAGAAGTAAAAATAAAGTTGCTGCACACAGAAGACGTAAAAGAGTTCTCGAGAGGGCCAAGGGCTACTGGGGAGCCAGGAAAAACGTCTGGACCGTTGCTAAAAACCACATTGAAAAAGGTCTGACCCATGCATTTAAGGATAGAAGACTTAAGAAAAGAGATTTCCGCAGTCTTTGGATTATCCGTATCAATGCAGCTGCAAGACTGCATGACCTGAGCTACTCCAAACTGATTCACTTGATGGATCAAAAAGGCGTATTGGTCAACAGAAAAGTACTTGCTAAGCTGGCAGCAGAACATCCTGCCGTATTTGCGGATCTGGTTAATTTCGTAAAAAGTTAATCCGGTTATATATATGTTTCATGTATCCTCTCTTTCCTCACGGGAAGAG
Organism: uncultured Ignavibacteriaceae bacterium; assembly: GCA_964472245.1. GTDB lineage: Bacteria > Bacteroidota > Ignavibacteria > Ignavibacteriales > Ignavibacteriaceae > H2-BAC3. The sequence continues at coordinate 8,310 of CAYYJL010000019.1, forward strand.
AGGGTATTTTGTTTTAAAGGGTAATGATTCATGAAAGAAAAAATAGAAGAAATACAGAAATCAGCGGAAGCATCCCTCGCTTTAGTTGATGATGCAAAGAAACTGGAACAGTTCAGAATACAGTTTCTCAGCAGAAACGGTGCCATCCCCGCATTGTTTGATGAGATGAGAAATGTCCCTAAAGAGGATAAGCCGGTTATTGGCAGTATGCTCAACAAACTCCGCACCGGAATCACAGAAAAGTTTGAAGCATTGCAAAAATCTTTTACTGCAGCGGAAACATTTCCTGAGCCGAATAGTGATATCACCCTGCCGGGCAGAATAAAAACCCTTGGCAGCAAACACTTAGTGACCCGCACGATGGAAGAAATAAAAACCATCTTTAAGCAGATGGGATTTTCTGTTAATATCGGGCCTGAAGTGGAATCAGATTTTTATAATTTTGAAGCACTTAATTTTCCTGCAAATCATCCTGCCAGAGATATGCAGGATACATTTTTTCTTTCAGATAGTTTTGTGCTGCGTACTCACACAACCCCCGTACAGATTCGTCTGATGGAATCTCAGCCGCCGCCACTGCGTGCAATTATGCCGGGCAAAGTGTTCCGCAATGAAGATATTAATGCAAGAAGCCATTGTATGTTCCATCAAATTGACGGCATTGTGGTTGGCGAAGATATCACCTTTATGGAATTAAAGAGTACCCTGATTGCTTTTGCAAAACAGTTTTACGGCAGCAGCATAAAGTATAAATTCAGAGCCAGTTTTTTCCCGTTCACTGAACCGAGTGCGGAATTAGACATTACCTGTTTTATCTGTAACGGCAAGGGATGCAGGATGTGTAAACATTCCGGATGGCTGGAAATACTTGGCTGCGGCATGGTTGACCCCAATGTATTCAAAAGTGTTGGTTATGATCCGGAAAAGGTAACCGGTTATGCATTCGGTATGGGAGTGGAAAGAATAGGCATCCTCAAATATGGACTGCCTGATATCCGCTTATATTTTGATAATGATTTAAGATTCTTAAAGCAGTTTTAATATGGTAATATCGTATAAATGGCTGCAGCGGTATATATCGCTGGAAGGCCTCTCAATAGAACAAATAAGTGAAAAACTTACACTTTCCGGTTTGGAAGTTGAAAAAATAACAGACAACCGCGTAAAGTATAATGGCTTTGTAGTCGGGCTTGTTAAGGAAAAGGTAAAACACCCTAATGCGGATAAACTTTCCTGGTGCAAGGTTTTTGACGGGAAAGAAGAACTCAGCATCGTGTGCGGCGCCCCTAATGTGGAAGCAGGGCAGCATGTAGTTCTGGCTACCGTTGGCACCGCAATCCCCGGTAAAGGATTTGAGATTAAGAAATCTAAAATCCGCGGCATTGAGTCAGCGGGCATGTTGTGTTCTGAATCAGAATTAGAGTTGAGTAATAATCACGACGGCATCATGGTTCTGGAAAATTCTCCTGAACCGGGGACACCTGTTTCAGAAGTGCTGGGTCTGAATGACGTCATATTTGAAATAGGCATTACGCCAAACCGTCCTGATGCACTCAGCCATATTGGTGTTGCCAGAGATTTAAGCGCTCTGTTTAAGCGCCCGTTAAAATTACCGGAACTTCAGGTAAAGGAGAGTGATGAAGCTATTGAGGCACTTGCTTCAGTCGAAATTCATAATCCGGAGTCATGCCCCCGTTATTCAGCTATGGTGGTAAAGAATGTAACCATTAAAGAATCGCCTGCCTGGCTGAAAGACTGCCTGAAAGCAATAGGGCTGAGACCGATTAATAACGTGGTTGATGTTACCAATTTTGTGCTTCATGAGATGGGACAGCCGCTGCATGCGTTTGATTTGGATAAACTTTCCGGCAGGAAAATTATCGTAGCAGATGCCGGCAGCATGGAAACTTTTACCACTCTTGATTCAGTTGAAAGAAAACTGAATCCGGATATACTCATGATAAATGATGCATCCGGGCCTGTTGCGGTTGCAGGTATCATGGGAGGTGAAAATTCGGAAGTAACCTCATCCACCAAAAATATTTTGATAGAAAGCGCATACTTCAATCCGCAGGTGGTAAGAAAAGGCGCAAAGTTCCTTCAGATGAGCACAGATGCTTCGTACCGGTTTGAAAGAGGTACGGATTATAGTCAGACAGCATATGCGGCAGCCCGTGCAGCAGTTTTAATAGCAGAGTGTGCCGGAGGCACCATAGCAAAAGGGACTATTGATATATATCCCGCACCTGTCGAGGCAAAAGCAGTTACCTTGCGTTTTGAGAGAATCTCGAAAATTCTTGGATTTTCTATTCCGGCTTCGACTGCTGTTGAAATACTTATCTCGTTAGGTTTCCGTCTTAAGGAACAGAACAGCGAGAATATCACTGTATATATCCCGTCCTTCAGGCCTGATATTGAACGGGAAATCGATTTAATTGAGGAGGTGGTCCGAATCTACGGCTACCAGAATATTCCTGACGAATTTGTTGTTAAGTATCCTGTCCAGACAAGAATTGACGAAACGGATAAAGAGGAAGATATCCGGAATATACTCACATCACTCGGGTATTATGAGGCGATATCCCTGCCGATGATTTCCCATGAGGAGAGTGCAGCATTTGGGATCCCCGTAAAGTTAAAAAATCCCCTGATTGCCGAGATGGAGTATCTGCGGACATCCTTAATACCCGGTATGCTGCAAAATGTGAAACGTAACATTAACGCCGGAGCCAAAGATATCCGTTTGTTTGAGATGGGGAATGTGATGAGTTTAAGCAAAGAAGGGGAGATCAGCTGGGAGAACCTTATTGAAGAACAACACGGTATGTTTTTACTTACCGGAGAAGCCGAAAGCAAGGAGTGGTATAATAAGCAAAGGAATTATGACCTGTTTGATATAAAGGGGGATGCAGCTGCTTTATTGCAAAAGTTTTCTGTTGATTCTTTCCCAATTCATTCATATTATTCAAACGAGAATAATATATTTGGCAGTATTCTGGAAGTCCGGGGGGAAACCGGACCGGTACTGTGGGGTGGAAGTATTAAAAAGGATGTTCTCAAAAAGTATGACATTGAGCAGCCGGTATATTGCGTGGAGTTTGATTTGAACAAACTCGCAGCTCTTAAATCCGGCCGCAAGGAATTTAAACTTCTGCCAAAGTTCCCGAAAGTATACCGGGACTTTGCATTTGTCATGGATTCTGCAGTTACCTATAATCAGGTGGCTGCGATTATTGAAAAACAAAAGCCGGCAATTTTGGAAAGTTATAAATTGTTTGATGTTTATGAACATGAAAGTCTGGGAAGCGGCAAAAAAAGTATTGCCGTTGCGCTTGTGTTTTATGACGAGCAAGGAACGTTAACGGACGAAAAAGTTGATAAGGAATTTACCGGTTTGATTCAAAAGATTTCCAAAACACTCAATGCACAATTAAGAGGCACTGCGTGACCGAAAGTCTCCGGTTTGAACAGCTTCTTGAAGAATTAGATCAGCTGCAAAACGCAGTTGATGGCTTTTTGGAAAGCCGTCAGCGGCTTGTTGCCGAAAAGAAAGAAGTTGAAAGAAAGCTCAGCGAAGTTCGAAAAGAGAATGAGTTTCTTAAATTTCAGCTGGATGCGAATCAGAAGGAACTGGAAGCCCTTCGTGAAAAAATTGTGAAAAATTCTTCCGTAATGGATGATACAGAACGGCAAGAATTGAAAAGTAAAATTGCAGATGCAATAACACTAATTAACAACCGTTTAGCCGACGGAATAAAAGGCGAATAATACGGATACAAGAGAAGTGGCTGATAAGAAGAAACTAAAAGTTAAGATCTTCGATAAAGAATATTCTCTCCTCGTTGAAGATGAGGAGTTGGCAAAAGATTTAGCAGAGTATGTTGATAATGTCATCGAGGAAACGCGGCAGGAACTCCCTGACCACGTTCCGCAAACGGTGGCAATTATTGCATCTCTGAATATCGCTTACGACTTTTACCTGGAAAAGAGTAAAAGTAAAGATTACCTTATTCAGGCCTCAGATAAAATAAACAGAATAAAACTTCTTCTGAATCAACCCGACCTCTATAATCCGTAAAAATATTGCCGCCCTGCCGGTCGTGAAGTAACAAAAAGAACTAACTCTGTTCACCACGGGTGGTTGGCTCACGACGCTGAATGCAGGCCTTAACCCGCTTGCGGGTATATCCTTACTTGTAAGGATGTCATTGGAAGCGCGATGCTTCGGGCAATCTCCCACACTATCTGACCACGGGTTCTTTCCCTGTTAGAATAGTGGCCGGCGGAGGCGGTTATTTTTGAACTTCAGGAGGTTGTGTGGAATACCTTTATCTAACATATATATTAGTACTAGTTGGAGCCGCGCTGTGGCTTGGGTGGACTTTAAATTCACGTCTCGGAAAAAAAAGTGTTGCTGCGGCGGAGGACCGTGCAAGGGAAATTAAGGAGAATGCCGAAAAAGAAGCCGAACGAATTTTAGCTGACGCTGCAAAGGAAGCTGCTAAAGTAGCTGCCGACTCAGAAAAAGAAGCCAATAACCTGAAAAGGGAAAAACTGCTTGAAGTGAAGGATGAGTGGTATAAAAAGAAGCAGGAATTCGATATTGAAATAAACCAAAAGCGTCAGAAATTGCAGAATGTTGAAAAACAGATTCAGCAGCGGGAAGAAAATATTGACCGCAAACTTGACCTTGCTACTCAAAAAGAACGGGAGATAAAAGAGCAAGAAACACAGCTGATGGAGCAGCGGAGAGTTGTAGACGCACGTACCAGGGAACTTGAGCGGAGCGAGCGTGAACAAAACGAAAAGCTGGAAAAAATTTCCGGTTTAACCACCGAAGAAGCAAAAGCTATCCTCATAGAAAATATGACTCAGGATGCCCAGAGCGAAGTTAATAAGGCAGTTAAGGGTATATATGAACGCATTAAGTTTGAAGCCAAAAAAGAAGCTCAAAAAGTAATCATTCAGGCAATTCAGAGAACTGCAGCCGAAGTATCCGTGGAAACTACCGTTTCGGTGATTCAGATTCAGAATGATGAATTAAAGGGAAGAATCATCGGTAAAGAAGGCAGAAATATCCGCGCCTTTGAAGCAGTTACGGGCGTGGATGTGATTGTAGATGATACTCCGGAAGCTGTAATCCTTTCCTCATATGATCAGTTCAGACGTGAAGTTGCCCGCATCTCCCTTGAACGGTTGATGGCAGACGGCAGAATACACCCCGCCAGAATTGAAGAAGTTGTTGCCAAGGTTGAGCATGATCTTGAGGAAGAAATGTTTAAGGAAGGGGAGAATGTAGTCCTGCAGTTAGGAATTCACGGATTGCATAATGAACTGATAAAACTTGTCGGCAGAATGAAATACCGTTCAAGTTACGGTCAGAACCTGTTGCAGCACTCTGTGGAGGTTGCCTACCTGACAGGCATCATGGCGGCAGAACTGGGGCTTGATGCCAATATGGCTAAACGTGCCGGTTTGCTGCATGACGTTGGTAAAACGATGGACCGGATTATGGATGGACCTCATGCTCTGATCGGAATGGAGCTTACCAAAAAGTACAAAGAACATCCGATTATCGTCAATGCAGTCGGTTCTCACCATGAAGATATTGAAATGGAACATCCGATTTCTCCATTAGTACAGGCAGCGGATGCCATATCCGGTGCCAGACCCGGTGCAAGGCGCGAGCCGATTGAAGGTTACGTCAAGCGTCTGGAAACGCTTGAAGCAATTGCTCTCTCCTTTGAGGGTGTTGCCAAGACCTATG
>CAYYJL010000020.1:0-13641 GCA_964472245.1 uncultured Ignavibacteriaceae bacterium
CCTGAATCCGTGGGATGTGTGTGCAGGTAAACTAATCGTTCATGAAGCAGGGGGTATGGTTACCGATTTTGCCGGAAACAAAACGGATATATATCATAAGGAAATTCTCTGCTCAAACGGCCTGCTGCATAAAGAAATGATTGATATTATCGCTTCATCCAAACCGGTCAATGCCTAACTACAAGATAAAAATTGCTTATGACGGCACCGCCTACAACGGCTGGCAGATTCAGAAAAACGGAGCTACCGTCCAGGGCACTATTACGGCAGCGTTAGAAACACTGCTAAGGCATCCGGTTACCTTGCACGGAGCCGGCAGGACGGATACCGGTGTTCATGCTTTTGCTCAGTACGGCAATTTTACCGCAGAAGCCGAGCTTGATGCGTTTAGATTTCTCTATTCCTTAAACTCCATGCTCCCCTTTGATATATCCGTTAAGGAAATGGAAGCGGTGTCTGATGATTTTCATGCACGGCACAGCGCAAAGGCAAGAAGCTACCTTTATTTTATTTCCAAGAAGAAGGACCCCTTTTTTTATAAATACTCCCATTATCTTTACGCTCCCCCCAAAGCCGAAGTATTAAATGAATTCAGTCCGCTTCTCCTGAACACCAATGATTTTGCAGCATTCAGCAAAAATATTGCAGAGCAGCAGCATACTCTCTGCAGTCTGCATTCTGTACATTGGAAAGAGCAAAAAGATTTTTTAATTTTCCGTATTGAAGGAAACAGATTCCTCCACGGCATGGTGCGCACTCTCATTGGAACCATGTTGCTGCTTGCACCTGAAAAAAACAGGCGTGAACTTATGGAGGAGATTATTTACAACCGGGACCGCACCAAAGCAGGTGAAGCGGTTCCCGCAAGAGGTTTATTTTTACGATCGGTGAAGTATGACAATTGATTTCAGCAACAAAATTGTATTAGTAACGGGCGGCTCCCGTGGCATTGGTGCGGCATGTGTTAAAAAATTTACCGAATCCGGTGCAGTTGTGTATTATACATACCGGAATAAAAGGAAGGACCTATCCTATCTTGACCCTGCGATCGGCATCAAGGTAAACTTTGAAGATGAGGATAAAATTAAATCCTGCGTAAAAAAGATTCTTAAAAAAGAAGGCAGGATAGATATACTCGTTAATAACGGGGGTATCTGGAAAACGAGTGCAGCTGATGAGATGTCCCTCAAACAATGGGAGGAAACCCAAAAAATTAACATGACCTCTGCCTTTCTTTTCACCAGAGAAGTTCTCCCCGCCATGAAAGAGAAGAGAGAAGGTAAAATCATTTTCATTTCTTCAACTGCCGGTCAGCGGGGAGAAGCATTTCACTCCCACTACGCTGCCTCCAAGGGAGCCATGATTTCCTTTACCAAATCTCTGGCCGGAGAAGTCGGCGAGTACAATATCAATGTTAATTGTGTTGCCCCGGGCTGGGTATATACCGATATGAGTATGTCTGCTTATTCCGATGAGGAAAACCTGCGGAATATTATAAATGCGATTCCGTTAAAAAGAATTGCAACTGCTGATGATATAGCCGGACCGGTACTGTTTCTTGCAAGCCCGCTTTCCCGCCACCTTCAGGGAGAAATTCTGAATGTTAACGGCGGAAGCGTTTTGTGCGGGTAACGAGAATCTGATTATATGGAAATATTTGTCAATTTACATCCGAAATTTGTTCATTTCCCTATTGCCTTTTTCCTGCTGTATATAGTGGTTGAGAGCATATATTTATTTTCAGGCAGGTATTTTTTTTCAAAGGCGGCTCAGTTACTTCTCACAACAGGTGTACTTACTGCTTTGTTAACTTTATTTACGGGAGACCAGGCAGCAACAGCAGCAGTTGAGGCCATGAAAAACACACCTCCGGAAATAAGAAGCGGGATACAATCCTTAATAGATTCACACAACCAGGCAGCCACAACAATGATTTGGATATTTACAGGACTGTTGATTTACAGAAGCTGGTTTTTTATTCAGACTATTGTGAAGAAAAGGGATTTAGAATATTGCGGAATCATCACTGCAAGCTTTGTTGCGATTGCACTCCTGGGATGTATATTCCTGTATCAAACCAGCAGGGATGGGGGCAATCTCGTGTATAAATACGGGGTTGGCAGCAAAGTATTCGAACAGCTGTATAAATAACCTGACAGGACTGATTGCAAAACGGGAACTATCCACCTAAATACTTTTTTTCAGCACTTGCAGCTGCAATAATTCTGCAAGCGCTTTTTCTCATATTGGAATTTTCGCCGCTCTTTTTTATCCTGGGCTTCAGAATATATATACCGCATCTTCCGTTGATGGTGTTTTTACTCTATACGGGGTCTGCCTTTACCCGGACAAATCTGCTTCCGGCAGGCGGGAAAGTGCTGATGAGTATCATTTCCCTTTGGACTCTCACCCTGGCTGCAGGGTATTTAACCGGTTACCTGGAATTCACCGAACCGGACTTCATGTACGAACTTGCGCTTACCTCACTGGTTGATTTTCCCGTCTATGTAATCTGGAATGCTCTGTTCCTTTTGACACCATTTTTATATATACGGTCTGCTTCCGGCACGAAAAAATCCGGGTTGTTTTTTGTATCGCTGCTGTTCCCCCTCCTTTTTGCTATGCAGATTTATCAATTCCCGGATACTAAAGCGGCCGTTGAAGACTATGTATCTTTACTGTTAATCATTGGAGGTTTTATTTTTCTGATTAACACAGCCGGCTCCATATTATCCTATTTGCTGACATCTTATTTTTTACTTTGGGTGAACTTAATTGCATTCGGAACAGAGTCAAAATTCTTATTAAATACCATACTGGCTTCCCGTTACCAGAGTTGGGAAGGATTGTTTACCGGAGGGGCGATGTTTATACTTTCATTACAGGGCGGGTTATCGGTTGTTTCGCTGATAATCATTTTTTTAATGCGGATGAGAACTGATAAATCAGCGGCAAAGTGATTTTTAACTGTATTTCCGGAATTTAATCCCCCTAATTTTCGTAATTTTCAGAATGAGAAAGTATATTATTCTGAGTAATGCGCTATTATTGATTTTTCTGGCAGAGTCATCGTTTGCCCAAATTGCTCCGTCCCAGAAAGCCAGGGGCATTTTCCTGGCAGTAGGCGTTGGTCCGCGTGTCCCGGTTTTTGATTTCGGCGATGTTTCATTGCTTGGTTACGGGTTTGAATTGGAGCTTTCTTACACCGATAATGAATACATTCCTCTTTTCTTATTCGGGAAAATCGGATTTGAGCAATTTCCGGCATCCCAGGATTTTTACCAGCGCTCTGAATATTCCCATTTTTCCACAAATATGCTCCCTTTGACTCTTGGTGCACGATATTATTTTCCCCCTTTTATGGAACGGGTTGTTATTATTATGCCGATTGTTGAAGTATCCGGCAGTCTGCTGATTCTGCAGAACTATCATGACTTTAAGACTTCCCGGCCCGGTTATATTGAGGAAGCTACCAAAATCGGCTTTTCAGCCGGAATAGGAGCTTCTATGTTTTTGTTAGATATCATGACCAACTATCATTATTATCCGGAATACCAGTTTTTATCATTCGACTTAAAACTGCGCATTCCCCTCTTTGTAACTATCTGATGAGAATAAAATGAATTTTGAAACCCTGCTTCTTACTAAATCTGAAAATATTGCAAAAGTAACAATCAACCGTCCGGATAAATTAAATGCACTCAATGCCACAGTTATCAGCGAGCTTGCAACGGTGTTTGAAAATTTGGCAAAGGATGATGAAGTGCACGTTGTTATCATTACCGGTGCCGGACCAAAAGCATTTGTTGCCGGAGCAGATATTTCTGAAATTGCTCAGTTGGATACTGTACGCGGCAAAGCTTTTGCTGAAAAGGGACAGGCAGTATTTAACACAATAGAAAATTTTTCCAAACCGGTAATAGCTATGGTGAACGGATTTGCCTTAGGCGGCGGCTCAGAACTGGCTTGGGCCTGCCATATCAGGTTTGCTTCGGATAAAGCAAAATTCGGTCAGCCGGAAATTAATCTCGGTATCATACCCGGTTACGGCGGCACGCAGCGTTTAACCCGTTTACTGAATCAGGGTTTTGGTTATTACTATGTGTTATCAGGTGAAATGATTGACGCACAGAAGGCCCTGCAACTTGGTCTTGTGCAGCAGGTTTTTGAATCGTCTGAACTCGAATCAAAAGTTGACGAGTTTGCAAAAATGCTCGCTGCAAAACCGAAGGATATAGTTTCATACGCTCTTAAAGCAGTAAAGGTTAACAGCGATATGAATCTCAGGGAAGGCCTTGCCCAGGAAGCTGCGCTCTTTGGCATCTGCTGCGGCACCCAGAGCTTCAAGGAAGGCACATCTGCCTTTTTGGAAAAAAGAAAACCTGAATTCAACAAATAATATAATGGCAGCTTAAAATCCTCTCCCGGATTTGCTCCTCTTTCAGTAGATTTTTCTAAACCATATCCGTTGATGGAAACAAATTCCATGGGCGGCAGAAATTTTCATGTCCGATAGTTTATTAAAAAAGTTATTATTTGCCGCACTGAGCACAAACCTGCTCTTGCTGCTTTTAAATCTTTTTATCGGTCCGGCCGATGCTGAAAATACTGACGATCTGAAGTTTACACTCCATCATGGTAATGCAGACTCTGTCTTATACCTTTCACTGCGGGAATACAATATTGCCGATTCCCTTATTTCTGTTGTGAATAAACGCGCTTTCAATGATGATACTCTTTCCAGGTTTTTTAATATAAGGATTCCGGGAGATATTCGTTTGCCCGAGTATCTTGCCTCGCTCCAAGCCAACGCCAAATCCGAGGGTTTTAGTTTGTTGACCACTCAGGAAAACGCTGCCACTATTCATGCGGTATTAAGCGATGGAAAAACAAAATATCTCCTCGCCAAACTGCATCATTCCCCGGGAATTAAACGCAATGCGTGTTCAGTTGCATTTTTTGTACAGCTTATCCCCGGTTCAACCATCAAACCTGATGAACTCAACAATCTCCCCGCAGGATTTTTCCCGCTGATAAAATGTGACAAGACAACTCTCCCCATCCATCAAAACCTGGTTTCAGAAAATGGCGGATACGGTGTGTATCTTGATAATACTTTTGCTGATGTGGAATTCCGGCTGGATTTTGCATTTTCCAATCAGCGTTTCAACAGTGCGCTTGATAATATCTTCACGTATTTCAGGGGAATGAGGTTTCTGCTGATCTCTAATGAAGCAAATTACTATCTCCCTTCCGCGCTTCAGAGAATAACCTCAGCAGCCGGAACAAAACGAGTGGCTGTGTTTGGCACCGGTTTTATGGTTGACCTCAGGAATAACAGTCTGGAAATAGTCAGGGATGAGATTGAAATTTTAATTTCAAAATTGGGGGCTGATGATGCTGCATATTTTTTGATAGACGATTACACCTACATCCGTAATGAGAAAATGCTGTTGAATTTGCGTAAAAAGGGGGTTAAAATGCTCTCTTTTCAGAATTTGTCCAGGCGGGCTGCACTCAATCCTGCAGCAAACAATTAATTCAAGACTTAATATTTTATTAACGGTAATTGTTTCCGTATGTGGGGATAAATTGGTAAAATTGAGAACAAAAAAATTTAGCTTCCGTTAATTTGGAAAGTCTTCCTAAACTGACAGCGGAAGTAAAGTTTTTTCCGGAATTAAAATCCGGTAAAATGTGAATAGCATTACTAAATAATTTTATAGCGTAATGCTCTTCAAAAAATAATCAACCAACTAAGGAGATGTTATGAAAAGACTGATACAAACATTGTTTTGTATGGTTATCCTCTTTGGGTTGGCTCCTGTTAATCATCTGCACGCACAGGTCGTTACCACTGCAAGTATCAGCGGTACAGTAACAGATGATAATAACGAAGCCCTCCCGGCCGCTAACGTCGTAGCGGTTCACCTTCCCTCAGGCACCCAATATGGAATTTCAACAAGGCAAGATGGCCGGTATAATATACCCGGTATGCGTGTTGGCGGTCCATATAAGGTAACTATTTCATTTGTCGGCTTTGTAAGCCAGTCACTTGAAAACGTTTACCTGGAGCTCGGTCAGAATATGAAAATTGATGCAAAACTTTCCACCGAAACCGTAAAACTTGATGATATTTCAGTTTATGGTGAAAGAGATGCTATCATCAGAAGTGACCGTACCGGTACCGAAACCTCCATCAAAAAAGAAAGCATAGACAACCTTCCTACTATCAGCAGACGCCTTGAAGATATTACAAGACTTACCCCGCAGGCAGGAAGAAACTCATCTTTCGGCGGAATTGATAACCGCTTAAACAATATCACCATTGATGGTTCCTACTTCAACAACTCATTCGGTCTTGGCGGTCAGCCGGGAGATAGAACCGGAGTTGCTCCTATTTCTTTAGATGCAGTAGAGCAAATCCAGGTTAACATCTCTCCTTTTGACGTAAGACAGGGTAATTTTGTTGGTGCAGGAGTTAACTCAATCACCAGAAGCGGTACCAATGAATACAGCGGTTCTGTTTATTACCAATACAGAAATAATGATTATGTCGGCGACAGAGCAAAACAGTCTGAATTCAAATCCGGCACCTTCAAGTATAATCAGTTTGGTCTGAGACTCGGCGGTCCGATTATCCAAAATAAACTCTTCTTCTTCGTTAATTTTGAAGATGATGCTCTTACCCAGCCGGGCACAACCTTCCTCGCAAACACAGGTTCACAACCGGTTGCAGGAAACGTGACCAGAGTTTTGGCAAGGCAGCTTGACTCACTGAGCACATTCCTGAAATCAAATTTCGGATATGAAACAGGACCTTATCAGGGTTATGATCACGAGACACCTTCAACAAGATTCCTCGTAAAATTAGATTACAACCTTGATAATGCAAATAAAATAAGCTTACGTTACACCCACCTTGATTCCTTTACCGATGTTCTCCTTTCAAACTCCAGTTCTTTAGGTTTTGGTACCAGAAGAACCAACAGCAACGGTTTGAACTATCAGAATTCTAATTATAAGATTCTGGAAAACATCCGTTCAGTTGTCGGTGAATGGAACTCAATCTTTTCTAACACCATGACTAATAACTTCATCGTTGGTTATACCACAAACGATGAAAGCCGCGAGTCCCGTGGAACTTTCTTCCCGATGGTAGACATTTTGGAAGCAAGCACTGTATATACTACTTTCGGTTATGAACCATTCACCCCGAATAACGAACTCCGTTATAACAGCTTCCAGATTCAGAATAACCTGAGCTGGTACCTTGGCGACCACAGCTTCACCTTTGGTCTGAGCTTAGAGCGTTATGAATCAGAAAACGTTTTCTTCCCCGGATCACAGAGTGCATATGTATATAATTCATTAGCTGATTTTTATGCAGATGCCAACGGATATCTTACCAATCCCGGAAGAGATACATCAAACATTAACTTAAGAAGATTCCAGGTTCGCTGGTCAAACATACCGGGACAGGAAAAACCGGTACAACCTCTTAAGGTTTGGTATTCAAGTCTTTATATGCAGGATCAGTGGAACGTTTCAAGCAACGTGAACGTTATTGCGGGTCTTCGTTTTGACCTCCCTACATTTGAAGCCACCGGTTACCGTAATGCAGAAGTTGAAGGTCTGACCTTCATGAATGAAGATGGTACTCCGGCTAAATATGCCACCGATAAAATGCCAGATGCTAATATCCTTTTCTCACCAAGAGTTGGCGTTAACTGGGATGTCAATGGCGACAGAAAAACTCAGGTTCGCGGCGGAACAGGTATCTTTACAGGTAAACCGGCATATGTCTGGATTTCCAATCAGGTTGGTAACAACGGTATCTTAACCGGTTTTGAACGTCTTGATAACACGTATAAGAGACCATGGAATCCGAATCCGAATGCATACAAACCAACATCAGTTTCAGGCACCCCTGCCTCTAACTATGAATTGGCATTAACAGATCCTGATTTCAAATTCCCTCAGGTTTGGAGAACAAACATTGGTGTTGACCAGGTTCTTCCATACGGATTTATCGGTACAGCAGAATTCCTTTACAGCAAGGATATTAATGGTATATATTATATCAATGCAAATCTTGCTGCTCCAAACACAGCATTCAGTGGTCCTGATAACAGACCACGCTGGACGACCACAAATAAAATCAATGCAAAGATTGATAACGCTGTTGTCCTGAAAAATCAGGATGAAGGTTACTACTACAGCATTACTGCTGCATTAGAAAAACCACTCCGCAATGGATGGTATCTGAAAACTGCTTATAACTATGGCGTTTCAAGAAACACTGTTGATGCAGGTTCAATAGCTTTCGGCTCATGGAACAACAATCAACATGCCGGTAATCCTAATAATCCGGGTGTTGGTTATTCCACCTATTCACCGGGACACAGATTCTTTGCAGTTGGTTCAGTAAGCTTCAATTACTTTGATGTTGGTGCTACAACTGTCACATTGTTTGTTGATGCAACACATTCAATTGACCCGTCTATCGGCAGTACTGTTGCCAGTTATACCTTTGGCGGTGACATGAATGGTGACGGCGGAACAAGTAATGATCTTATCTATATTCCAAAAGATATGAATGAGATGAACTTTGAAACATACTCAACAACCGTCAGCGGACAAACTGTTACCTTTACTGCCGATTATCAGAAGCAGGCATGGGAATCATTCATTAATCAGGATGATTACTTAAAAGAAAACAGAGGTAAATATGCTGAACGTAATGCAGTTACATTGCCAATGGTATTAAGAGCTGATTTAAGCTTCGTTCAGGAATTTTATACAAATTTCATGGATAAGAAAAATACCTTGCAGCTCCGTCTTGATGTTGTAAACTTCCTGAATCTGATTAACTCAGATTGGGGTGTTGGTGAGCAGTTTGTAACAACTCAGCCGCTTATCCCAAGAGGTGCTGACGCCAACGGCCGGGCTCTTTACAGACTCCGTAACGTCGGGAATCAGCTGATCAGCAAAACCTTTACTCCAAGTGCAACCGTTAATGATGTGTACAGAATTCAATTAGGATTCCGTTACCTCTTTAACTAATCACAAGGTAAGTTAGGATATAAAAAAAGCCGCAGATTCGTCTGCGGCTTTTTATTTTTAAATATATATTCAAATGCGGGGACTTAATCAAGCACCTTCATAATTCTCTCAATACGAACTGAACCAAGCAGCTTAAACGGCTGCGAAAAAGGTATATCCCTGTCCCAGGAGAATAAAACCAGAAAAGCAGAACCAACTACTGCATCTCTGGAAATCGGTCCCCAAAAACGGCTGTCGTAGCTGTCATTTCTGTTATCTCCCATCATAAAAAAATGATCTTTCTTAAAGGTATAAGAGGTAACCGGTTTGCCTTCAAGCGTTACAGAGCCGCCGGATATATCCAAAACTTTCCTGCCGAATTCACGGTTAATCAGTGTTTGCCAGACGGCAAAATTTGCAGTGGTTAAGTCAATCTTCATCCCTGCTTTGGGCACAACATACGGTCCGTAATTATCCTCGTTCCACCCGCTCCCCATTGGGAAAATATACGGCTCGCTGATACCTGCCGGTTTTGCCTGCAGATTAGTATAATTAACATAGGGAGGAATCGGGTTTTCCTTGCCGTTGATATATACAACCCTGTTGATAATCTGCAGAGTGTCTCCCGGCATCCCGATTAATCGTTTTACATAGTTGACATTTAACTCCTTGGCGCGGATATCATCCCTGTCCCCGGGGAATTCAAATACCACAATATCCCCTCTTTCAGGTTCTTTAATTCCCGGAAGGGTAAAATAAGGGAGCTCAACTTCAGTAAAGGGTATATATCTTGGAGATGATGCACCGTAAATAAATTTGTTAACAATGACAAAGTCACCCACCAGAATGGTGTTTTCCATTGAGCCCGTTGGTATGCGGGTATTTTGTACAAAAAATGTTATGATAAATAAAGCAGCAAGCAGTGCGAAACCAAGCGATTTAAAAAACTCTACAACTTTTTCCTTTGGAGTTTTATTATTTTGTGAGTCCAACTCTTCCTGGGTTTTTATCCCCAGGATTTTTCTGCCTATTTCCTTAATGTTCAATTGTTTTCCTTTTCTTTAAAACTCTGTTATTATCTTTCTGCACTGAAAATTACGCCAATAGTTTCTTTAACAGTTCACCTGCAACCGCGGGGTTTGCTGTCCCCCTGGTCTGCTTCATCACCTGGCCGACAAAAAAGCCGAATACCTTCTCTTTTCCTGAACGGTATTCTTCCACCTGTGCAGGAGAAGATTCTAAAATCTTTTGGATTATTTTTTCCAGTTCTCCGGTATCGGATAGCTGTTTATAATTCCCCTGCTCAATGATTTCCTCAGGTGTACGGCCGCCTGATAACAATTCTGTAAAAACTTCTTTTGCTGTTTTATTGCTGAGTGTACCATCGGTTATATAATTAATCAGTACGCCTATGTCAGCCGGTTTAATGCTGAAATCCTCAATTTCAATTTTTTCCTCATTGAGTATTTTTAGAACCTCCCCCATTACCCAATTAGACGCCAGTTTGTACTCAGAAGTTTTTTTGGTAACCTCCTCATAATAATCGGCAACAGCTTTAGTCATTGTTAAAATTTCCGCATCATAAGCAGGTAATCCATATTGGCTGATGAATCTGCTCTTTCTAACTTCAGGCAATTCCGGCATACTGCGCCGTATATCCTCAAGCCACTCACGCGAAATCAAAATCGGAACAAGATCAGGGTCAGGAAAATACCGGTAATCGTGGGAGTCTTCCTTACTCCGCATAGGTGAAGCTGTATTTTGGTCGGCATTCCACAATAATGTTTGCTGCACTATTTCACCGCCGTCATCAAGAATTTCATACTGCCTGTTAATTTCAAACTCAATGGCTCGTTCAACATTGCGGAAGGAGTTCATGTTTTTAACTTCGGTTTTAACACCAAGCTTCTTCTCCCCTTTTTTCCGCAGGGATATATTGGCATCACAACGCAGACTCCCTTCTTCCATATTACCGTCACAAATCCCCAGATATTGCACAATCTGACGGATAGCAGCAAGGTAAAGCACTGCTTCTTCAGCGTCTGTTATCACAGGTTCGCTGACTATCTCAATTAATGGCACACCGCTTCTGTTTAAATCAACTTTTGTTTCATCAGATTGGTCATGTATGGATTTACCGGCATCCTCCTCCAAATGAATGCGGGTCATCAGGATATCTTTTACCGTTCCATCTTTCTTGGTAACGGTAATCTTCCCGCCTGTACAGAATGGCTCATCAAATTGGGAAATCTGGTAGCCCTTTGGGAGATCTGGGTAAAAATAATTTTTCCGTGCAAATACGGAGTGTTCCGAAATTGTGCATCCGGCTGCCAAACCCATTTTTACAATGTATTCAACAGCCGTTTTATTAAGTACGGGTAACACACCGGGATGTGCAAGACAAACAGGACATACATTTGAGTTGGGTGCTCCCCCGAATTTAGTTTTGCAACCGCAGAATATCTTCGTCTTAGTTGCAAGCTGGGCATGAACTTCCAGTCCGATGACGGCTTCGTATGAGTCTGACCACATAAGAATCTGTACTATCCCTGTTTCTTAACTGATGTATATATCATATACTGCCACGGTTTCAGCTGCATGGAAATTTGTTTACCAAATGCTCTTTTTTCACCGCTGAAGACTTCCTGCAATTCCGGGAGTCCTTTAACAGGATATAAAGTAACATCCTGCATCGCTCCGGAAAGATTTATCACCACAACAAGAACATCACTCCCGTTTTTCCTCATAAACGAAAATACCTGCTTGTTGTTTACATTAACCTTGCCGAATGAACCTCCCTTGCTGCCATTATGCAGAGCTGAATTATTTTTTTTAAGCAAGTTCAGGGTTCTGTAAAATGAAACACGGGATGTGTCGCTCCAATCCACCGTATCTTTTTCAAAGAAAGAGAGGCGTTTTGGATTGCCGGCTTCCTGTCCGGTATATATCAGATGCATTCCGGGTATGGTTGCGGCTAAAACACCGTAAGCTAGTGACCCATCACCAAATAATTCAAACTCGGTTCCGTTCCAGGAATTTTCATCGTGGTTAGAAGTAAATCTCATCCGGAAACCTGCCGCGGGGTATCTTCCTTTTTCTTTATTAAGTTCTTTAAATATCGCTTCAGGGCTGGCTTTTCCGGCAGCAACCTCCCTCATCTGATGAAAAACTCCCCAGGAATAGGTCATATGGAACGAATTTTTATGTAATTCAGGTTCTTCTGCTTCAGCCAGCATAAATACCGGTTTTAATGCAGAAAGGCGCTTATAAGTGTACTCCCAAAATGGAGTGGGTACCATACTTGCAACATCGCAACGGAACCCATCGATATCAAACTTTTTAACCCAATGTTCCATAGCCCCCGCCATTGCATTCCACAATTCTTTATTATCAAAATTTAAATCAATAACATCAGACCAATCAGCAACCGGGGGGACAAAATTGCCTTCTTTGTCTTTAGTGTAAAATTCCGGATTTGATGCAACCCAGGGATTATCCCAGGCCGTATGATTTGCCACCCAGTCAATAATGATATACATCCCTAAAGAATGTATCTCATTAACCATGTCCTTAAATTCCTGTTCGGTGCCGTAGTATGGGTCAAGACCAAGGTAATCCTTAACTGAGTAATAGCTGCCAAGCCCGCCTTTCCGGTTCTTTTCTCCTATCGGATGCACAGGCATAAACCAGAGAATACCAACCCCCATGTCCTTCAGTCTTGGCAGATGAGTGCGGAATTCCTTTATCGTACCGGATGGAGTGAACTGTCTCAAATTCACTTCATAAATATTTTTGTTGTAACTCCATTCGGGAGGTTTTATGTTAGTGTACGGCTTTGCAAAAAGAGAAGCCAGAAATGACATCATAAAAAAGGCAGTCAGAATTTTGATTTTATTCGCAAACATTCAATATTACCGGTATGTTTCTTGGGAAATAATACTACATTAAACCAAGAAATATACTAAAAAGAGGGGTGAGAAATGATTATTTTGCCGTGTGTGTTTGCGGTATTTTTAGAATACCGGTAGAATCATTAAATTTGAGTTGTAAAATAGGAGTCCACGGTCAATGGCGCAACAATCTGAAATTAAGTTCAAAATTACCCTCGATGATGCAAAAATTCCTGAAAAATTAGAATGGAGTGCGTCCGAATCCGATATCAGCGGATTTTCCGAATGTAAAACAGTTATGATTACTCTTTGGGACGCAAAGGAACGCGCCACCATGAGTATTGATTTATGGACAAAGGATATGATGATTGATGATATGAATATCCTTTTCCACCAAACGCTTCTCAAACTGGCAGATACTTACAACAGGGCAACCAGCGATTTTGAAATGGCTGAGATGTTCAGGAAATTTGCTGACGATTTTGCAAGAAAATTGGAACTCTATCCTCAAAATGCAATTAAAACAACTGAAAAAGATTTATAGGAAAGTCTTACCAATGAAACGGCTCATCTTCGTTTTTTTGCTTCTCATTTCCCCATCACTGTTTTCCCAGAATCAGGTCATTAATTTTAAAAAGCTGCAGGAATTTCTCCCTTCCGGTGAAGTTTCCGGATTTAAGAGAGAAAAGCCGACCGGCTCAACCCA
>CAYYJL010000021.1:0-6894 GCA_964472245.1 uncultured Ignavibacteriaceae bacterium
TGCCTCCACTCTGTAATAGAGCGTATCACCGATAGCTACCTGTGATGAATCTGAATTGAAGGTTCCGCTGAACATATTTTCCGCACCTGCTGCAAGGGTAAACATTTTCAGAGTACCGTTAAATTTAACTTTATACCAGACCTTAACAGAATCAACACCAATGTTATCGGTCACTTTTGCTTTAGCCATAACAGGCCAGGTCTCCCGGAACTGATTTGGCAATTGTGTGTGGACAATAACAGGGGCGATGGAATCTATATTTGCTACAAAGGAGTATTTATTGCCCGGAGCACCGGCCGGCAAAAGAGTTACCCCGCCGTCAATATCTTCGGTTTTGATATAGTAATTATAAGTAGCCGGCTGACCGTTACCCGGGATGCTGGCTGTGTATTGATCAGAGCCAACTGAGACCAACGCAACAGAATCAGTTATCTGTCCGGATGTGCCTCTGCCCCAATAAACTTTAAGGGCACCGGCATTCAGTGGTGTCCCGGAGGTTATTCCAACATTTACGACATAGGGACCTGTAAGGTTTTCTGTATTCGTAAGTGCTGTATGAGTGGCGGCAGGACCAAATGTAACAGTAGACATCCAAATCTGGTAATTTCCTGTTCTGTCGTCAGCCCATGTAGGATAAACGGTGTTTTTATGAGCAGCGATACCAATATAATCGCCCTGATAACCAGAAGCTAAACCGGAAATTGTTTTCGGCTTAAAAGCTCTGTCTGTTACTTTCATGTTTGCAAAGGTTAATCCGCCGTCTGTAGAACGCGCAATATAAACATTTGCACTATCGTTAGGTACATCGCGGCTGTCATAAAAAATGACGTAAACTGCACCGGTTGCCTGATCTACTGTAATCCAGGGATAGTATTGATCTTTGCCGTTGTTGATCGGGTCATCATTCACACGGATTGGAGGTGTCCAGGTGGTACCGCCATCGGTTGAACGTGTTAACACGATATCCGGGTCACTTCCTGCAGGAGCAACATTTTTCTGCGGCCATACCGCATAAAGGTTTCCGGAATTAGCACCAGCAGTTCTGTCAACTGCCATTACCGGGAAAGAGGAAACACGAATATTTCCTTTGTTTGCAAGGTTTCCGCGTATACCAAAGTTAGTACCGGTATAAATTTTTCTGGCAGCCGGCCATGTTGCACCGCCGTCGGTTGACTTATTAAAACCTATTGCATCTTCACCATAAACACCCGCACCCCAGTTATCATATACTGCCCAAAGAGCGTAAACCTCACCATTAGGTCCTGTGGAAAGGTGGATACCCTGATCATGTGAGCCGGCATTTGTTGCCTGGCTGATATTTCTAGAGGTGCTCCAGCTTTGACCGTTATTGGTTGAATATCTGAATTCAATATCGTTGTTATTTCCACTGCTTGAAACAAAAGCGGTCCATGCAGCGTAAACTCTGTTTTCAAAAGGGCTGCCAACTTTTTTATCTGCAACCAGGTGATTCTTATCGAGAAGATCGGATGCGCCCGGAGGTGCCGGAGCAACCACATATCTGCTCCAGTTAGTGCCATTATTCGTGGTAACCGCAACGCCCTGTCCTCCATCGTTTGCACCGGCATCAATATATCCGGTATAGATTTGACCTGTCGTTCCAAAACTTACCGCAGGATCGCCTGAAGTTGCTCCATACGGTGGGTTATCAAAACCCGTCCAGGTTGTTCCGGCATTTGTGGTCAAATATCCACCTGTACCGTAAAGTGTTGTGACAGGCCAGTTTGTCGTATTTGGGGAAACAAATACGTGGCGTTCATCCAGGGGATTTACATCTACACTTACCTCTGACTGAGTTGTTCCCGATTGGGGATTCGGACGATAGTTCGGTGTTACCGCGCCAGCAGATTTGCCGAAATCATAGATAATCGGGCCGCTAAGTGTCGGTATATAAACATAGTTTCCGTCTTCAGGTACAACCTGTGGGCTATCGGACTTTTTAAGAATGGACCATTTCTTAGTCAATTCCTTGTCAGAAGTTTGCTCTTGAGCAATAGCAAGCACTGAAAAGGAAAAAATAACTAACAGAGACCAAAGTCGCCAATTAATCATGTGTGTTCCTAACTGATTTATTGATATGATTGATGAAAATTTCCAACGAAATTGAATGGACTTGTTAAAATACGAAAATTTCACAGTAAATATTGAAACTTAGGATTAAATATTTTAATTAGTACCATGAAAAACAAATCTTTTTTTACAGCAAGCTATATTTGTGTTTTATTTCACCCCATCCCCTATGGGTTCTAGTTTGGCCGATCAGATGCTTTTAAAGGTAATTTTTGCCTGACTTACTCACCCTTTATCTTTGGTACTTGTATATTTCTTTAACGGTAATTTCACTTGCTTTAATAATCGGTTCATTACTGGTATTTCGTAAAAATCGCAGCAGCACTCAAACTGCCACCAATCCCTGCATTTCCATCATAATCGCTGCAAAAAATGAAGCCCAAAACCTCCGGAAACTTATTCAAGCGTTAGCTTCCCAAACCGCATCAGTGCCTTCTTTTGAAGTTATTATTGTAGATGATCATTCCTCAGATTCCACATCTCGGGTCCTTCAATCTTTGGCAATTGAGTATCCTTGGCTCACACCTTTATCACTTTCTGAAGTCAAAGGTTCCGGTAAAAGGGCTGCACTATCGTACGGAATTTCTAAGGCAAAATACGAGTTTGTTGGAATAACAGATGCCGACTGTCTTCCCGGTGCGGAGTGGATTGAATCGCTGCAACGAGCTTTTGCTTCTTCTCACGGGTTTGTCTTTGGACCAGCTGTATCAGATATGACGGGAAACTATATATCCAAAATTGGATCTTTTGAAAATTTTAACGGGAGTTTGCTGATTTATTTTGCGGCATTCATTGGTAAACCTTTTTCAGCAAGGGCTGCTAATTTTGGATTCCCCAAACAACTATTCTATGATTTAGGCGGCTATACCGGTATTGGTGAGTCATTAAGCGGTGACGATGATCTTCTTATACGTGAGGCATTCAAATCCGGAATTCAAGTAGACTTTTTTACTAATCTCGCCGGAGCTGTCCGCTACTACCACAAAAAGAACTTACTTGACTATCTAAGGCAAAAGGCAAGGCATACATCATCATCACATCACTATTTACTCTCTCATAAATTGGCACTTACCTTTTGGCATGGCATCAACATTTTTGCACAGTGGGCTTTCATTTTTACCGCTTTTTCCCCCTTTTTCGGATATTTAACGGTAGTAAAAATGATAGTCGAATTTGTGAAGACATCATTATTACAAAAATATTTTGGCTATAACTTCAGTTTTTTAGATAAATTGGTTCTCCCGTTTATTTACGAGTTTTTTATCGAAGTAAATTTTATTTATTCTTTTTTCAGAAAATCAAAATGGTAACATATAATCAAGAACAATATACACAACTAGGGCTGCAGGCAGTAAACGCAAAAAAGGCAGCACTCCCTTTTTTCTCAAAATTCCACGTCGGTGCAGCACTCCTTACCACGAATAATGAAACTATCACCGGCTGCAATATTGAAGTCAGTTCTTATTCCCTGACCATCTGTGCTGAAAGAACTGCAATTTTTAAGGCCCTTTCCGATGGTCACAGGAATTTTACAGCAATCGCCGTTGCATCTGATAATCCTGATTTCCTGACTCCATGCGGAGCATGCAGGCAAGTCATCTCTGATCTATGCGGTAACATTGATGTGGTTATGGTGAATGCAAAACATGAGATTAAAGTGCAAAAAATCTCAGAGCTGCTCCCCTCTGCATTTCAGGCAGATCAGATAACTCCGGAGGCAAAATGATGGAGTCTTCAATTCCTCATTTATTACCGCGTGATACTGGCTGGATTGAGGTTATTACAGGATGTATGTTCAGCGGCAAAACGGAAGAACTGATTAGAAGACTGCGCCGTGCTCAAATTGCAAAGCAAGAAGTTCTGATTATTAAACCGGAAATAGATAAACGTTATTCTGAAAACAATATTGTTTCTCATAATACACAATCATTGGAATCCGTGGTACTGCGTGATACATCACCAATTCTCGCATTAGCCGAAAAAGCCCAGGTTATCGGGATTGATGAAGTACAGTTTTTCAGCAATGATATTGTAGATATATGTAAAACTCTGGCGGCAAAAGGTAAACGGGTAATTGTTGCCGGCTTGGATCAGGATTACACTTCCAAACCATTTGAGCCGGTTCCGCAGCTGTTGTGCGAGGCGGAGTATATTACGAAAACACTGGCCATTTGTGTTGTTTGCGGAAATCCTGCTGACCGGACACAGCGAACCACGGTGAATTCTGAAAAAGTACTGATTGGTGCAGCGGATATATATGAAGCACGCTGCCGTAAATGCCATTACATCCCTGGAGAAAAATAATGTTTTTTGAAAATCTGTTCCGCGGTCTTATTGGATTAACACTTCTCCTCTCCATAGCTTACCTGCTTTCTAATAACCGAAAGGCATTGAATGCACGGCTTATCCTCGGAGGGCTGGGCTTGCAACTGTTTTTTGCAATATTCGTGATAAAAGGTGCAACTTTGCGAGAATACTTTGTGGTCTTTGGTTGGCCGCAGGATATATTCAAAGCGATAAGCGAGGGATTCGTTGCCATCATGAATTTTTCAACCGACGGCGCCAAGTTTATATTCGGTAACTTAGGCATCCCCCCCGGTTTTGATAACAGCATGGGTTTCTTTTTTGCATTTCAGGTATTACCTACAATAATATTTTTTGCATCTCTTATGTCCGTGCTCTATCATCTCGGCGTTATGCAAAAGATAGTCCAGGGCATGGCATGGATAATGGCCAGAGTGATGGGTACCTCAGGTGCGGAATCACTCAGCTGTGCGGCAAATATATTTGTCGGTCAAACAGAAGCTCCGCTTATGATAAAACCATTCCTTAAGGATATGACAAAAAGCGAACTGCTCACCATTATGGTCGGGGGTATGGCTACGATAGCGGGTGGTGTAATGGCCGCGTATATACAGATTCTTTCATCTTCACTGGCTGCTGCCAAAGGAATACCTATCCAGCAGGCGCAGGTTGAGTTTGCCACACATCTTTTAGGTGCCAGCGTTATGGCGGCTCCTGCAGCTCTGCTTATTTCTAAAATCATTTTTCCCGAAACCGGAGAACCTGTCACAAAAGGGACAGTAAATGTTAAAGTTGAAAAAGCATCTGGAAATGTTCTGGAAGCTGCATCAAACGGCGCAGGAGAAGGATTAGGACTTGCGCTTAATGTGGGGGCTATGCTTATCGCATTTATTGCACTTATTTCACTGATAAATGCAATGATCATGTATCTTGGGGATGTTACGGGACTCTCCCCTGTTGTATCTTCATATTACAATACTACTTTCAATTTTCAGTTTTTACTTGGCTGGGTACTTCAATGGATTGCTCACGGCATTGGTGTGCCCTCCGGTGAAGCGTTGCAATTTGGCAGTTTGATTGGAACAAAATTGGTGCTGAATGAATTTGTTGCCTATCTTGATTTAGGCACTCTCATTCAGAATAAAGCGCTCTATTCAGATAAAGCTATTATCATGGCTACCTACGCGCTTTGCGGTTTTGCCAATTTCAGCTCCATCGCCATTCAACTTGGCGGAATCGGGGCACTTGCACCCGATAGAAAAGGTGATCTGGCTGCTTTAGGCATTAAAGCAGTTATTGGCGGTACCTTGGCAACATTAATGACGGCTACTCTTGCAGGAATACTCTATTGAAAACGTCGTTGTCCGCTGTATATGAAAAGTCCACAAACTTTTTCTTAGAGAGATTCTCAAAATATAAAATTGACACAGCCATCATTTTAGGCAGCGGACTTGGTGATATGCTCGATTCTGCTGATCCTCTTGAGATACTCGATACTAAAGACATTCCTGATTATCCCCTTTCTACAGTAAAGGGTCATGCAGGCAAGGTATATATTGCAGATATAAAGGGAAAAAAAATACTCGCTTTCAGCGGTCGTATTCACCTTTATGAGGGTTATACCATGGCGCAATGCCTCATACAAGTTCACCTTGCCAATTTACTGCAGGCAAAGAAAATAATTATTACGAATGCTGCCGGAGGTATTAATTCAGGTTTTTCTGTGGGCGATTTAATGCTGATAACCGGATTGTATGCGGGCTCCCTGCAGACAAAGATAATGGAAATAACGGGTGGATTTAGTGAAGAAGCTGTTAATCTTGTTCGGGCATTTCCTGATAAGGAACTATATAGCCGCCTTCTCTCTATCGGCATCAGTGAAAATATATATCTGCAAAAAGGCACGTATTGGTATATGAGCGGACCGACCTATGAAACCCCTGCAGAAATTCAGATGATAAAGCGATCAGGCGGAGATGCGGTTGGGATGTCGAGCGTGCATGAAATATTGTATGCCCTGTCTTTGGGTATAACTGCCGTAGGAATATCCTGCATTACAAATTTGGCAGCAGGCATATCCAAAGTAAAACTGAGCCACGATGAAGTAAAGGAAACTGCGGAGATGGTAAAATATAAATTCAGCAGGTGTTTATACCGGGCTTTAGCTGAGATTTAATTACTCAATTACCTTCACAACAAAAGCGTCTTTATACTCCTTCTTTTTGCGGATATCTCTTTTCACCTTATGTGCATCTGCCGCTTTATTAACAGGCATGAGCTGAACCACCCAAAAGTTTACTTCTTTAGAAAAGAAATAACGGACCTCCATCCCTAACACCTTTTTGGAATTGGCTGCATGGGTTTTTGCATTCTTCTCTTCACCGAATGCACCCAGCTGAACAGCATATCCTGTTTTAGCATTCTTTGAAGTATTTATCACAAAGGTTAGTAAAGAATCCTCGGATTCCTCAGGGTCATTACTCTGCTCTGCGAAAAGACTAT
>CAYYJL010000021.1:6904-13376 GCA_964472245.1 uncultured Ignavibacteriaceae bacterium
ACATCAAAAATATATACAGAATCTGGTTTCTTGGAGTTATCCTCACGGACAGTTGTTTCCATACTGCTGCATCCGGAAATATATACCATAGACACCAAAATAAATAAACCGGAAATAAAGAATCTTTTCATAATTCTCCCTGCAAAAAAAAGGGGATGATTTCTCATCCCCTTAAAGGTTATTAGAAATACAAATTATCCAAAGCACCCGGTGCAAAAACCGGAACACCCATGGTATTATATTGTATCTGCTTTCCGAAGTTTAATCCACCCGGTACATTAGCAACATTAATTCTCGGGATTGTTGAACCCCATTTGGAATTGATTGCTTTAATGAACTCATTAGCGATAATAGCTGCACCCTGATTTGAAGGATGAACGCCATCAAGACTAAATAAGCCGCCGGTAATGAATAAGTTACTGAACTTAACTCCGTCAACAGTCTGACCTGTACTGGTTGGAGGTGCATAAACATAGCTCTTGAAAGCTGTGTTCATATTTGCCAGTGCAAATCCTTTTGCAGTTGCTGCAGCAGAAATTACACCATTAAACTGAGCAATTGCGGTCTGAGCAATTGTTACCTCACTTGAATCAAGAACAACAGCATTTGGGAATGGGGTGTTTTTCGAGAATCCTAAGGTTGGTGTGGCTGCCATTAAAGCAGATGCTCTTAATGTTAGCATATTTGGCACAGGAGCAGCTGCCGATGGGTAGATGCTGCCGTAAACAGTATCACCGGTTGCAGTTGTCAACCATACTTTGGTAACACCGTTAAGAATAAGCTGACCGCCTACGGTTGTAAAGAATGGTATATCTGTAACATTAGGCACGTTTGCAACAGCAACTTTTGCTCCTAATGCTGCAACTGAATCAGCCAATGCATTATATAACGCTGTAAAGGTCGGAACCGGTGTAGGTGCTGCCGGTGATGTACCTCCGGATGTTGCATAACCTAATACATCATTATTTCCAATCCAAAGAGTTAGAAAGGTTGGAGCCAATGCTTTTGCCTGATTGAACTGTGAACCAAGATTCAGAGCGCTGTTTCTGAGAACTAAATCAAAGAATGGATTAGGTGCACCTGCTAAACCTGAAGCACAATTATTTGCATTGGTTGCATTTAATATATCATAGGTAAGAGCACCTGGTACGCCAAGGTTATTATATGGCGCAGGATGTGTTGTATTAGTAGGAGTTCCGGTAGCTGTATTTGTTACTAAAACAAGCGGAACGAGGGAACGAATTTCAACTCTGTTACCGGATCCGGGATCAGAGTATGTAGGCATTGCAAAAGAGGTCTGCATCTGAGCAGCAAGTTGTGCTGACCAGGCATATTTCTGAGCACTTGAATACAACGCACCCGCCTGATAACCTGCTGTAAGACTGTTGCCAAGAGCAACATAGCGGCTGAAATTTGCAGAACCGGAGTTAAGCGGTGCCGGTGCTGTTAAATCGCTGCGATCCTCACACCCTGTAAAGGCGAGAACAATCGCAAATACTATATAAAGTAATCTTTTCATGTTTTCTCCTTCTTAAAATTTATAACTAAAGGTGAGTGAGAATAGATTTGCTGAAGAATTATAGGTTCCGTTAAATGGTGCATCACCGCTTGGGCTGTATGAAACATCGCTATTGGTAATTGTTCTTTCAGAAAATCTCAGGTACAGATAACTGACATCAAGGGTCATCATATTATTAATCTTATATCCAAAACCGGCACTGAAACCGAGTCTGTCTGAATCAGGTAAACTTGGATCAACCAATTCATCGGGTATCGGATTATTGTCAAACAGGATACCGCAGCGTAAATCCCATACAGGATCAAGATTGTATTCAGCACCGAGTCTGAGTATATAAGTATCCTCAAATAATCTCGGACTGGCTAAGTCAGTATAGGCGTTATTATCAAAATCGACTTTAAGTGAGTCATAACTTGACCAGCCAACCCATTGATAATCAAAAGAGAAAAGAAGATTATCAGCTGCCTGATATCCAAGACCGAGAACAAATTGCTGAGGTGACTTGAAGGTTGCTTTAATATCTCCTTCAGGTACTCTTCCGGTCAACGCGGTTGGAACTCCGGTTGTGGTCGCTGTCCCGCTGAATTCATAATCAACTTCACTTCTGTAAGCAAGACCAACTGATAACTTGTTGGTTGCCTGCCACATTAAACCACCGGTAAAACCGATGCCTGAGTGATCACTTCCTTCGAGTACAATGCGGCCTTCGCCTTCAAAAGGAGCGAAACCTAATTTCCGGTCAAGGGAAACCTCTGCAATGTTGTACTGCAATCCTACTCCAATCGAGAGGTTATCAAACAATTGGTAAGCTACTGCAGGAGAGATACTGTAAGTCTTCAGGTCAGCTTCAATAGTGGTAAAGCGGCCGAACCAATTTTCATCCCACTTAGTACCTAATCCGAAAGGATTGTTTAGACCTAATCCAACAGCAAGTTTATCATTTACTTAATAAGTAATATATGCATGGCTTGGCGGAAAAAGCTGCTTCTCCATTTCAATTTCAGTAATTGCAGGACTAGGGCCTCTGAATGATGCGGAGGGCGCTATTATCGTAGTACCGACTTGAACATTCCAGCCGCCGAGGCGGGTCAGTCCGGCAACGTTAAAATAAAGCGATGAAGGGTCATTTACAATTGCTGTAAACGCACCGCCCATTGCCATAGCCCTCGATCCGTGTTCATTAATCTGGAACCCGCCTGAAAAGGCAGTCCCATAAAAAATGAAAACGAAAAGTGTACATAGTAAAGATGATTTCTTCACATTTGCTCCTTTTATGGTTTTGTTTTGATTGTTATTTAACAATAAAAAGGGTTGTTCCCTTTTCTATATTGATGTTTTCTTCGACGTTTAATTCATGCAAAATGCCATGATGTGCTGACTTAATGGCATTTTCCATTTTCATTGCTTCAAGGAACAGTACTGTTTCACCTGCTGAAACCTCATCTCCATTCTTCTTAAGAATTTTGGTTACCAGCCCCGGCATGGGAGCTTTTACGTAATACTCCTTTTTTCCGGCGGAATTAGCATTTTCAGAATTTTGCAGAAATTCTGATAATTTATTAATAAATCGTAAACGAAAATATATCCCGTTTACGTAAATATCAAATACACTTTTCGAATTATTTAGGTAAACTCTGTATGGTTTTTCATCAATAAATATGTAACATAGGTTCCGGCTTACTTCGCTAAACTCAAATTTTATCGATTTGTTTCCGATGGAAACCTCATCCCCCTCCAAGCTAATACGATATTTTTCGTTATTGGATTCAATAAGTTTTTCAGCCATATTTTTGACTCTCCCATCCGGTATTTCTCATTTCGGCTGATGAATTTACCGGACCTTTGTTTTCACCGACTGAACTCATGGCTGCAATAATGGCAGCGTCTAAATTTGAGCTTGAAGCATCAAGTATCTGGAGAGAGAGCAGCTTTTCAAAATTGCTTTCAATCGAGTTTATATTATGTACTCCTGCAACAAAATCATCAAACCGGAATAATTGCTTGAGGAATTTTATATTACAATCCACCCCGAGTATCACAACCTCATCTAAGGCACGCTGCATCCTTTTAAGTGCTGAAGGCCTGTCCTCAGCATACACTGTTAACTTGGCTATCATTGGGTCAAAAGCAATCGTTATCTCTGCATCCTGATATACACCTTCGTCAATACGGATTCCCGGTCCGGAAGGTAAAGAAAATACCGAGAGAGTACCTGTAGAAGGTACAAAATTCTCCTCAGGATTTTCAGCATATAACCTGCATTCAATAGAGTGGCCACGGGAAATAATATCTTTTTGCTCATAGCGCAGCGGCTGACCCGATTCGATATAAATTTGTTCTTTTACGATATCGATACCGGTAATAAATTCGGTAACAGGATGCTCCACCTGAATTCTTGTATTCATTTCAAGGAAGTAAAAATCTCCCGATTTATCGACCAGAAACTCTATAGTTCCGGCGTTGAAGTATCCTGCCGCTTTGGCTGCCTTAACCGCTACTTCTGCTATCCTGTTTCGCAGATCCTGTGGGAGAAAGGACGCAGGTGCCTCCTCAATAATTTTCTGATGCCTGCGCTGCAGGGAGCACTCACGCTCAAAAAGATGAATGACTGAGCCGTTTTTATCCCCTAAGATTTGAATCTCCACGTGTTTGGGTTGTTCTATTAGTTTTTCAGCATAGACTGCCCCGTTCTTAAAAAATTTTAACGCTTCCCGTGAAGCAGAATTGAAAGCATCTTCAAGTTCGGATTCCTTAAAAACTTTTTTCATCCCCTTACCCCCGCCGCCTGCTGATGCTTTTAGGAGAATAGGCAGGTCGATCTTTGCGACAACTTCCTTTAGTTCAGCAATGTTTTTAATTTCTCCATCAGAGCCGGGAACTACAGGCACACCGGCTGCTTTTACAATTGATTTAGCAGTGGTCTTATCCCCCATCTTTCTTACTGATTCGGCAGAGGGACCAATGAATCCTAAACCGGCAGTTCTGACACTTTCAATAAAATCAGCGTTTTCAGAAAGGAATCCATATCCCGGATGCACTGCATCAGCAAACGATTTTTTTGCGATGGCCAGGATTTTTTCTACTGATAAGTACGTTTCCGCAATGCTGCCATCTCCAAGAGAATATGATTCATCTGCCATGGAGGCGTGAAGTGCAAACCTATCCAGGGAATTGTAAATGGCTACTGTTCCAATACCCATTTCTTTACAAGTGCGGATAATCCTCACCGCTATTTCTCCCCGGTTTGCGATCAGGATTTTTTTAATCAAACAAACTCCACGATGGTAATACCATCCCCGCCAATATCAGCAGGCGCAAAATAAAACTTGGAAACTCCGTTGTGCTCAGAGAGAATCTCCTTCACCACAGATTTTAAGACTCCGGTTCCTTTGCCGTGTAAAATTTCTACTTGTTGCATCCTGTTAATATAGGCATTATCTATAAAACTGATAATATCTTTTTTAACCTCTTCACCCCGTCTCCCCCTGATATCTAACCGATAAGCTGCCTCGGTTATATCATTGAACGATTCCTTTGAATAGGATTTGCTTCCTTCGCCGCTTTTTTGTTCAATTGATTCAAGTGCTCCATATTCGGCATCCAGCCGAAGGTTGCCGGAAAGCAAAGTCACTCTTTTTTTGACCGGGTCAAATTCAATTATTTTGCCTATAGTTTCGGTGCCGCTGACTTTAACCATGTTGCCGATTTTTATATCTGCCTGCGGTGCTTTGTTTTGCTGACCTGATTTTTCCTTAATCTCCTGCAGGGTTTGATCGGTTTTTTGAATTGCCTGCCTGACTGCAGCTCTTTCTGCTTTTGCTTCTTTTAATTCTTTAATTACAGTATTCATCTCTGATTTTGTTTTTTCAACCAGTCTTGCTGCCTGTTCTCTTGATTTCTGAAGTATTTCTTCTTTCTTCTTTTCAATCTCGGCAACTTTTGAAGCATACAGTTTTTCCAGACCTGCCAGCTGAGAAGCCCGTATAGAATTTTTCCGTTCCCCTTCCGTAACTTTGTTCTGCAATATTTTAATCTGAATCAGCAGGTCTTCTGATGCTGTCATTTCCGTACCGGCGTAATCTCTGGCATCTTGAACAATTTTATCATCAAACCCGATTTTTTGAGCAAGTTCAAAGGCATAACTGAGTCCGGGTAATCCCTGATGCAGAGAATACGTGGGCTTTAAGGTATGTATATCAAAATCAAAACCGGCATTTTGGATTCTTGGATCAGTATCAGATAATGATTTCAATTTTGCATAATGAGTAGTTGCAAGGGTATATGAACCCTTATCAATCAGATTTTTCAATACGGCAGCTGCAAGTCCTGCACCGGCATTTGGCTCAGTTCCGTTACCCACCTCGTCCAATAAAACCAACGAAGAGGAGTCAGCATGTGATACGATATGATTAAGATTTTTAAGATGGGAAGAAAAAGTACTGAGATTATCTTCGATAGATTGATTATCCCCGATTTCAATATATAAGGATTCAAAAAATCCAAATACCGAATCAGGGTCAACCGGAATTTGTATTCCGGATTTTACCATCAGCAATAAAAGTCCTGCTGTCTTAAGGGCAGCAGTTTTACCACCTGCGTTTGGTCCTGATATGATAATCGTTTTACAAGAAGAGAAATCAATAGAAACCGGAACAGTCTGTTCATAACCGATTGATTCAAGCAACAGCGGATTTTTTCCGTTCAGCACAGTAAGTGCCGGATTTTTTTGTAATACGGGAGTGACACCATTAATTTTTCCGCTGTAAAGAACTCTTGCCTGAAGAGAATCTAACTGTGCGATGATACGCAGGTTTGACTTTAACTCGGAGGAAAACTCCCCAATTTTAGCAGTTAATTCAAGCAGAATCCGCTCAACTTCACGTTTTTCTGCATACATGAGGGAGATAAGTTCATTATTAAAATTGAGTGCTTCTTGCGGCTCAATATATACCG
>CAYYJL010000022.1:0-13272 GCA_964472245.1 uncultured Ignavibacteriaceae bacterium
GAATCTAAACTCCGGAATGCCGAAGGTATGACACTATGCTTGCGAGTCCAATGGCACACAGATGCTTCTAATACCCTATGTTTGAGAACTTGTGTTAAATCAATATGATTTGAAATGAATAAAAAAGGCGGTTGGGGAACCGCCTTTTAATTAGATTAATTATTAACCAATCTTAGCTGCAGCCGGTAGTTGCACCGCAGGTCATACATTTTAAGCAGGTTGCATTACGTACCATCGTCATGCTTTGGCACTCACTGCACACATCCCCGGTATATCCGCTTTCAATCGCCTGCTTAACCTTAAATTGCAAACCCGCAGACTCATTGCTCATGGAACTGTTATTCTGTGCATTGAGCAGTGTGATTCCTGATTTTGGTTTTAATCCGCCATTGGTTGGTGTTTCACTGCTGCTTAAAATTTCCGGGGAATATTCACGGTCATCGTCAAGTTCAGATGTAAAACGCTTAACAACATTTTTGGGCATGCTGCTCTGCAGGGATTCGCCAAACTCTACGTGTGCCAGGTCATTTCTGCCGAGGTAATTAACTGCCAGTTCCCGGAATATATAATCAATAACGGAAGTGGACATTTTAATTCTGGCATTACCGGAAACCACGCCGGATGGCTCAAAACGGGTGAATACAAATGCATCAACAAACTCTTCCAGAGGCACACCATGCTGTAAGCCAAGGGAAATAGAAATAGCAAAGCAGTTCATGATACTCCGGACGGTTGCTCCTTCACGGTGCATATCAATAAAGATTTCACCCAGCTGGCCGTTATCATACTCACCGGTGCGTATATACACGGACTGCCCGTTGATTTTGGCTTTTTGGGTGTATCCGGTTCTTCTATCAGGCAGCTTCCTTCTGTGAGCAATATAACGGTGAATAATACGCTCGGCTATTTTAACAATATCGTTCTTTTCCTTATCCTCGATGATGCTTTCAAACTCTTCATCGGTCACAGCATTGAGCGGCTGAGAAAGTTTTGAGCCATCGCGGTACAGTGCATTAGCTTTTATACCCAGCTGCCAGGATTTCATGTATGCCTCACGGATATCATCAACGGTGGCATGATTCGGCAGATTAATGGTTTTGGAAATAGCACCGGAAATAAAGGGCTGCACTGCTGCCATCATTTTAATATGTGCGGATGCCTTAATGAATCGGGTGCCGCGTTTACCGCACTTGGAAGCACAGTCAAACACAGGCAGGTGTTCATTCTTTAAGAAAGGAGCACCTTCAATGGTCATGGTTCCGCAGATATAATCATTTGCAGCGGAAATTTCCTGACGTGAAAAACCGAGTGTCTTTAATAAATCAAAGGTGTAGGAATTAATCTGATCCTCAGCAAAACCGAGTTTTTTGGTCAGGAATTCAGCGCCCAAAGTTCTTGATGTGAATGCAAAGGAAATATCAAAAACTGTTGGCAGCTCATTTTCAATTTTTTGTATGATCTCAGGAGTGAATCCCTTTGATTTCAGTGACTCTTCATTAATAAATGGAGATCCTTTAAGAGTACCGGAACCCCGTGCATAGCGGACAATCTCATTAATCTGTTCCTGAGAATATCCCAGTTTTTTGAGAGCAGGAGGAATACTCTGATTGATAATCTTAAAATAACCGCCCCCTGCCAATTTCTTAAATTTCACTAATGCGTAGTCAGGTTCAACGCCGGTAGTATCGCAATCCATTACCAATCCGATAGTTCCGGTTGGCGCAATAACAGTTACCTGGGCGTTACGGAATCCGTGCTGCTCTCCCATCAAAAGTGCTTTATCAGCATCCTCACGGGCAGCAGCCAATAAATCCGGAGGGCAGAAGGTAGGATTGATTCCTACAGGCGGAATGGTAAGACCTTCGTATTTTGATCTGTCCGCATTATAGGCAGCGTTTCTGTGGTTACGGATAACGCGCAGCATGTTTTCTCTGTTAACTGAGAATTTATTAAAAGTACCAAACTCTTTTGCCATTTCTGCTGATGTAGCATATGAAGTCATATGCATGATAGCAGTAAGAGCTCCGATGATGGCAAATCCCTCTTCGCTGTCATAAGGGATGCCCTGAACCATTAATACTGAGCCGACATTTGCAAACCCGAGTCCCAGGGTTCTGTATTCATAACTGAGGCGTGCAATTTCTTTGCTGGGGAATTGTGCCATTAATACGGAAATTTCCAATACCATAGTCCAGATTCTGGAGGCATGGCGGAAACTCTGTATATCAAAGGTTTGCGTATCTGCATTAAAAAACTTAATAAGGTTCAGAGACGCAAGATTACATGCAGTGTCATCAAGGAACATATATTCACTGCAAGGATTTGACGCTTTAATTTCCCCGCCTTCAGGACAGGTATGCCACTGATTTATGGTATCATGAAATTGAATACCGGGGTCTGCACTTGTCCATGCACCAAATGAAATCTGATCCCAAAGGTCAGATGCTTTCAAGGTTTTGCAGGGCTTTGGCTGGCGGTTTTCCTTTAACGCGCGTTTCTTTTCAGTTCTCCAGTAGAGGTTCCAGTAGCCGTCATTGATAACAGCTTCCATAAACTCATTGGTTACGCGGATGGAGTTATTACTGTTCTGACCTGAAACGGTTGAATATGCCTCTGAGGTCCAATCTACATTGTATTCCGGGAACTCTATAGATTTATAGCCAAGTTTTGCCAGCTGAATCACGCGTTCAATATAATTCTGCGGAATCATCACTTTTCTGGCTTCACGAACAGCTGCCTGCAGCTTGAGATTCAATTTGGGATTAAAACGGTCATTTTCCGGATGTTCATCGTAACATGCCTTCATAATGGCATTCAGGTGCAGATTATGCAGCTTTGAACCCGCGACTAAGGAGGCAACTTTCTGTTCTTCAACAACCTTCCAGTTAATAAATTCTTCGATATCCGGATGGTCAATATCCAGGCATACCATTTTCGCAGCTCTGCGTGTGGTACCGCCTGATTTGATTGCACCTGCTGCACGGTCGCCTATTTTGAGGAATGACATCAAGCCGGATGATTTACCTCCGCCGGAAAGGGGCTCATTATCACCGCGTATATTAGAAAAGTTGGTTCCTGTGCCTGAACCGTATTTGAATAAGCGTGCCTCACGGACCCAAAGATCCATAATACCGCCTTCATTAACTAAATCGTCTCCGATTGACTGAATGAAGCAGGCATGCGGCTGAGGGTGTGTATAAGCATCAGAGGAGGAGAGCAGCTCACCGGTTTGGTGATCAACATAATAGTGTCCTTGAGAGGGTCCTGTAATGCCATAAGCCCAGTTTAACCCTGTGTTAAACCACTGAGGGCTGTTTGGTGCAGCCATTTGTGCGGCAAGCATAAAACAAAGTTCATCATAGAAAACTTTAGCATCTTCTTCAGAATCAAAATAGTTTGCCTTCCAGCCCCAGTACGTCCAGCAGCCGGCAAGGCGGTGGAATACTTCGCGGGAATCAGCTTCACCGCGGAATTTTTCTTTTTCGGGTAACTGTGATAATTTTTCGGTATCAGGAATAGAGGGTTGCAGCCACTCCGGAACTCCCGGTTCATCGGCTTTCTTTAAAAATTTTGCAATACCGGCACGGCGGAAATATTTCTGAGCAATTATATCCGTTGCTACCTGAGACCAACTCTCCGGAATTGATACGTTTTCCATTCTGAAAATAATTGAACCTGTGGGATCTTTGATTTCTGAGGTTCTGCTAACAAATTGAAAGGAGGAAAACGGGTTTTCACCGGCTTGAGTGTAATGTCTCTTTATATTCATACGGTCTCTGAAAATTTTAAAAATTAAAAAAATATCAATTGTTTGCTCACGCTGAATATTATACGGTATTCTTTAATGGGAAGCAAACAACTTTTTCCTGAACAACAACGTGATGTACGGCTGATTATTTTTTTGTCCCTGCTTTGCAAATATAGTCAGATGAATTGAGTAACAAAAGATTATTGAATTATTTTTTATTTTTTTCTTACTGCTACTTTATTATAACATGGATAAAAAACTCATAACGGAAATTGTGACTCAATCAAGAAAAAAAAGACCGGGATTACCGCTCGCGCGAAAAATGGAATAGCTGAATAAATGGCCGGTTTTCACGGTATAAATGTGCCGTTTACCGCTGATTTCAGGGCTTTTACCGATTATTCATTTTGTCCGCTTGATTACTGCATTAGATTGCGCATAAGTTTTTTATCAATAAAAAAAAGGAGTCGCACGATGAAAACACAATCAGGTTTTTCCGCAAGAACTGTTGTCGGAATTTTGTTTGTTTTGGCAGGTTTGCTTGTATTACTTTCACAGATGAATCTATTTCCCGTCGAATTCAGCCGATACGCATTTTCCTTTCCAGGATTAATGATGCTTATAGGAATCATCAGCATATTAAATTCATCAAACAAAACATTCGGATTTATTTTGCTGGGGATAGGAAGTTATTTTATGCTGGGCAAAATTTATCCGGAATTTAATTTTAATCATGGCATATTCTGGCCGGTTGTCATTATTTTATTCGGCTTATACCTTCTTTTCTTCAAATCGGGCGGAAAGAGTTATGTTAGGAACTACTCCAAAGAAAAAGTGGTGGAAGACTCCGATGTGATAGACGAAGTTGCCATTTTTGGCGGCGGAGAAAAAGCGCACTATTCAGAAAATTTTAAGGGTGGCAGAATAACCGCAATCTTTGGCGGATGTGAGCTTGACTTAAGAAACTGTAAGCTTGCTCCGGGAGATCATGTGATTGATGTTGTATTCATTTTTGGCGGTGGAGAAATTCATGTCCCCAAAGAGTGGCGCGTACAGTCTGACGTTGTGGCAATCTTTGGAGGTTTTTCCAACAAGAGAAATAAATACATCACCGCAGAGGAAGAGGCAAACCAGCAGACCGTGTACGTTAAAGGCATAGTTCTGTTTGGCGGCGGTGAAATTAAGTCATAGTTCAGGGAACAAATTTTTTACATTTTTCGTCATAATAGGTATAAAAAACAATTTGAGGTACAGTGAAACCGGAAACCGTTTTAACGTTGAATGATGATTTTTCATTAATACGGTCGTTTAACGAGGGAGATGAACTTGCGTTCAGAACCTTGGTAAACCGTCATAAAGAAAAAGTGAGAAACTTGGTATTTCTGACGCTGGGAAACACCGATCAGGCAGATGATATTACACAGGAAGTATTTATTTCCGTGTACAAACACCTGAAGGAATTCCGTTATGAATCCCGTTTCACTACCTGGTTGTATAGAATTACCGTCAACAAATGCCGGGACTCTATCCGGAGAGCAAAAATACGCAGCATCTTTGCCCCTTTTTCTGATGATGAGGATCCTTCACTTTCGGTTTCCATGCAGGAAAATCAGGATGTGAATGAAATCGTGCGTGATGCAGTAAGAAAGCTCCCTGAAAAACTGAGGATTCCTTTGGTACTTAAAGACTTTGAAGGACTCAGCTATCAGGAAATAGCCGAAGCCCTCGGCGGTGTTGAGATGGGAACAGTCAAATCTAGAATTTTCAGAGCCCGTGAGACTCTGAAGAAAACATTGGCTCCTCTCAGAAAGGAACTTATTGGATGAACAAAATGCTACAACGTGAAAATTTATCAGCTTACTTAGACAAAGAACTTACCGAAATTGAACAGGTGCTCACCGAAGAGAAACTCAGAAAAAATCCTGAGTTAAAAAAAGAACTGGATGATTATAAGTTCGTAAAACATTCGGTACAGAATCTGCCTTCTTTACCGGAAGATGATTATTTTTATGCAAAACTGCATGAAAAGATACATGACTCTGCAGCTAAGAATAGTTTTTGGACAAGTATCAAAAAGCCGGTTGTTGTTTTTTCCGGCATTGCTATCTTGTTTATGGTTGTTCTGAAGCTGGAGCCATCGCTCTTTACCGACTTTTTTAAGAGCCAGCAGGAGAATATAGCTGATCTTTATACCAAAAATCTTCAGCCGCTTTTATATACAGCAGGATTTTCCTCTGAAGATATCTTTAATTTCGCATTTAACAATGAGCTCCCGCTTGATAAGGAGTCCAATCAGGTGCTCAAATTCGGCAAGGACGGAAACGGGCAGGGGATACTTGAGTTAAAAGAGGCCGGCTTCGGTGGCGGCAGCTTGGGACTGGAAGAATTTGCTGCGGTCATGGGATTACATCCTTCGGAAAAAAAGGCAGTGGATTCCATTCTTAAGAGCTATACAGATGAGATCGCCTCCGCTGTGCTTGTTAATGAGAATAATACACTTGCAGTTAACTCAAATATCTGGGATTACAAAAATGCTCTTCAGGCAGATTTAATTTCCTATGTAACCTCACTGCAAAAAAATGTAAAAATTCCTGAAGTTGCCCAGTCAGTTATCTCTCCTGTAGAGTTGAGAAAAATTGCAGGCACAATAAAGAATATCCCCAAAAGTGATTTATACTATATGATTTCTTCTGATACTGCATTCAGCAAGGAACTGGATATAGATCATGCACGGTTTGATGCTGAGTGGGCTGCTTATAATGCCGGAAATGTTTCCAATGTGAGTGCCCCGGCAAAGCCCCGCATATTCTTTAAAAAAGGGAATGAACAAAACGGTGTTGTCGTAAATTACAAATCCTCTGATGCCATTAGTTTTCATCTGGATTCAAACTCCTGTAAAGTAGTTATCCCCAAAATAGACGGATTTGTTTTCAGTGTGCCTGATATGGATAGTCTGGTCGTAAAGCTTGATTCCCTTTCTTCATCGCTGAAAAATCTGACTTTCAACTTTAAGGTTGAAACAAAGGAGTACAAACGGGATTTGAAAAACAAAACCCGTGTGTATGCGGATTCTCTCCGCGAACTAGCCGATAAGAACCTCCGCAGTAAAACGAAAATCTCCATCGTGGCTCCGGATTCCTTATTCCGGGAGTTTAACAAGATGTTAAAGGATTCCATGATGGTATTTAAGAATTATACCTTTAACGAAAAGGCGATTGACTCCCTGCTGCAGTCATTCAAGTTTGGCGACTCCCTCCGGTTTAACTTCAGCGTGCCGGGTAATCTGCACAAGGAGTTAGAACTGCTTCGTAAGGAAATGAATAAGTTCCGGGAAGAGATGGAAAACTTCCGGAAGGAATCTAAACCCCAGAAAAAGACGACTGTAAAGCCGATAGAAATTTAAGCCCGGTTACCCCCCTGTATTTTGCAGGGGGGTACTTAAAAACCCGCAAATTTCGTATCTTAACCCACCAAAAGTGATATTCTTTTCCGTTTTTTACGGTATTTTATCCTTAATAACTTCCGTTAATCCTTAAATTATTTTTCCTCACAGGCGCAATGCGTATTTTTTATGTAAATCTTAAGGAAAAAGATTAAATAATTATGCCAAAATGCAGTTAAATATCGAGTTGTTGCTCAAAAAAGCCAAAATTCAGGTTCTGGCTCTGGGTATTTTAGCGGTCTTATTGGTTCAGTTTTTTCCTTCGGAAAATGATTCGTTCTTTGTCATTCTGTTAAAGGATTTGCTGATAATCGTTGTCGGCTATTTTGCCTCAGTCAGCTTTATTGCACTGTTGAAACAGCTGAAGAAAAGACCGATAGAACTGGTTTTTATTCTCCTGCTGCTGTCAGTAACAGTATATATCGGGCTGCTGATAACTGAGTCTATCTCAATTGACGAGAGTCAGAACAAGCAGGAAGGTCCAACGGGTATAGTTTGGCTCCTTGGTTTTGTATTAAACATAACAATTTATCTTGCTGTCACATTCTGGTTTATAATCCAGCGTGAACTGTTTTATCTGAAACTGAGCAAAAATATCGATACGTATTATAATGTGATGATAGCTTTTTTTGTTCTCAGCGGTGCAACCGCATTGCTGGAAAGAAGCGGATTTGAGGATTATAAGTTTATCCACCTGGCGTTGTCGGTAACATCCATGATTTTGATAGTGATAAACTCATTTAGAATCTCGTGGATTGCCTTTTTGGATAAAAGTGAAAAAAAGCGGCTGCTGGTTTTATCTGTCGGCATAATTGTCCTGAGTGTCTTAAGTCTTACTTCTGTAGAAGGGAACGATTTTCACTTCTTAAAGATGTTTTCACCGGCAATGTATTCGTTTACGGCATTGATTTCATTTTATGGTGTGTTGTATTTCGGATTTCTATTCTTTACCACACTGTTTCATCTGCCAACTGCTGAAGCATTTGATAAGAAAACAAAAGAGATTTCATCTCTGCAGTATTTCAGCAAATTGATTAATCAGGCGCTGGATCCAAAAGAGCTGGCACACACAACAACGGAACTTGCACTTACGGTTTGCAGTGTGGATGCAGCATGGCTGCAGCTGGAAGGCCGTGAAAAGGAAAATGCAATCTCCCCGAGAAACATCGGTTACCTTGCAGCTGAGAAAATTCAGCGGCAGCATGTTTCCAAATGGGGAACAGACTTTACGGATACGCAATTTCTGGAACATGGTTCCACACTATCGGATGAACCGGAGAGTGAGAGATTCAATTTTAGCGCTGTCAGGCCTCTGCGATCTCATACCGGCAATAACGGTTATCTGTATGTTGCCAGGAAAAACAATATACCGTTTGACAGCGAAGAGCGGGCTACGTTTGAAACATTCAGCGATTATGTTTCGATAGCATTTGAAAATTCTCATCTGCTTTCAGAGTCTATCGAAAAAGAAAGATTGGAACGTGAGCTTGATGTTGCAAGGGAAATTCAGCGGAAATTAATTCCTTCTGAACTCCCCTCGCGTGATGAATTTGATATATCGGCACTGTTCATCCCGGCTTTTGAGGTCGGCGGTGATTATTACGATATATATGAGAATAAGAAAGATGAGCTGCAGTTTATCATTGCGGATGTATCCGGCAAAGGAATTTCAGCGGCATTCATTATGGCAGAAGTGCGGGGCATTTTTGCTTCAATGAGTACGCTCATAGATTCGCCTAAGGATTTGGTAGTGCAGTCAAATAAAATTTTACAGAGAACGATTGACCGTAAACATTTTGTGACGATGATATACGGAGCGTTGGACTGCACATCTTCGGTACTCCGGCTTGTCAGGGCAGGACATTTACCGATGTTGAGATTCCGGAACGGAGCCGTTGAAGAAATAACTCCGGGCGGCATAGGACTTGGCCTGAACTTTGGCGATATATTCAGCAACGCACTTATTGAAGAACACATCCCGATGCTGAATGGTGATATATACGTTCTTTTTACTGATGGAATTACGGAAGCAAAGAATGACAGAATGGAAGATTACGGCATGGACCGGCTGAAAGATACAATTTTACAATACAACCAGCTTTCTAGCGAGGAACTGGTAAATAAAATCATCAGAGATGTTACACTCTTTACCGAGAATGGCACACAACATGATGACATTACATTAATGATATTTAGATGGAATAAACCAAATGAGCGGAGCAAAAGCTAATGGCCGATTTTAACGCACAGATTAAAACAGTTGACACGATTGATATTATTTTACTTTCAGGTTATCTGGATGCACACACTGCACCACAGCTTGAGAATACATTTACTGAATTAATTGGAAAGCAGCGTTACCGGATTATTGTCAATTTTAAGGATTTGAAATACATATCCAGTGCAGGGCTTGGTGTTTTTATGGCCTTTATTGAGACTATGCGCAGTAACGGCGGAGACATCAAACTGACTGAGATGCAGCCGAATGTATTTAACATTTTTGATTTATTGGGTTTCCCTCTGCTGTATGAGATCTTCCAGACCGAGCAAGAGGGTGTTGATAAATTTAATCAGCAAGTATAGTGATGCCTTGAAAACAGTGAGCAAAAATTCATTTGAAATAACGGTAAACAGCTCCACCAGAGAGCTTGCAACCATACGGGAGTTCATCCAGGACAAAACCCGGGAGTATGGTGTTGAGCAGCCCGTGATTGATTCAATAATCCTCGCCGTAGATGAGGCCTCTACCAATATCGTTAAACATGCCTATCATTTTGCGGAGAATAAAGAAATCCGCGTAACCGTTTCTTTTGAAAATGGCAACTGCACTATCACCTTAGTGGATTACGGAGATGCTTTTGACCCCGATAAGGTGCCAAACCCGGATATGAATGAATATCTAAAACAAAGACGCGTGGGAGGACTCGGGTTAATGCTTATAAGAACTCTTATGGATTTTGTTGAGTACCAGTCCATAAGGGGAAAATTCAATAAGCTGACCATGATGAAAAGATTTAGCTGAGAAGCGATATGAACACATCAGACTCAAATAAGATTCAGAGAAATCTTACCGCACTTATTGAATTCAGCCGTATCATTAATACAAGTCTTGACCTTGATTTTACCCTCAATAATTTATTATTCAGCTGCTTCGGAAAATTCCTTACCTCTCGTGGTTTTGTCGGTTTATTCCGGAATAACGAATTTCATCTTCTTGCCGTTAAGGGGCTTCCCAAAGAGTTATCAGTTAAAATTCCTGCCTCATCTGCAGAACAGTTAATAAACCATCCTGAGTTTAAGAATTTAGTTTCTGAACACGGCCTGCCTCTGTTCAAATCTATTGAAAGCGGCAGAAAACCGTTGGGTGTAATTGCCCTGGGAGAAAAAATTAATAAAGCAGAATACACTCAGGAAGAGGAAGATTTCCTGCAGATAATCCTGAACCTTGCAGCCACCTCGATAGAAAACTCCCTGTTTATTGAAGAACTCAAAGTTCTGAACCGGCAGCTGGATGGCCGGCTTAACTCACTCAGCTCCCTGTTTGAGCTAAGCAAGGAGTTTGGCAGCTTAATGGATGAGGAAAGAATCAGTAAACTGCTTATATATTCTTTGCTCGGCAATTTTATGATGTCCGGCTATGCGATTATATATCACGATGATAAAAAGACACGCATACTGGAATCCACATTCCCCAAAGCTTCATTGATGTCCGTGATTGAAAACAGTAATTTCAAATTGATAACCTCAACAAAAAGGCGGGATGAGCTGATTAAGTTTCAGCCGGGGCTGGAATCTTTCAAATTTGCATTATGCGTCCCGTTGCAGCTTCA
The DNA here is from genome assembly GCA_964472245.1 of uncultured Ignavibacteriaceae bacterium. Lineage (GTDB taxonomy): Bacteria > Bacteroidota > Ignavibacteria > Ignavibacteriales > Ignavibacteriaceae > H2-BAC3. Next base: position 11,021 of record CAYYJL010000022.1, read on the forward strand.
GGGGGAAACAAAGGGATGCCTGCTCCTGGGTGAAAGGATGAACAAGGCAGATTATAATGAGCGTGATATTGAGTTCATCTACTCGGTCGGCGGACTTGCGATCAGTTCGTTGGAAAACAAAAGATTGTTCAAAGAAGCACTTGAGAAGCAAAAATTAGAGGAAGAGCTGCAGATTGCAAAAGAAATTCAGAAAAACCTGCTGCCAAAATCGCTCCCAAAATTGGAGGGGTTTGAATTTGCTGCTGAAAGTATCCCTTCCAAACAAATAGGGGGTGACTACTATGATGTACTGAAAACAGGTGAGGATTTATATACAGTAGCCATAGCAGATGTCTCCGGAAAAGGCGTACCGGCGGCACTTTTGATGGCAAACCTTCAGGCATTTCTTAAAGCCACATCCAAACAGCAGCTGCCCATCAGTGATGCAAGCGGATTAATAAATAACCTGATTACGGAAAACACAGGAGACGGCAGGTTTATCACATTTTTCTGGTTCTATTTTAACAGCAAGGATAACGCGATCAAGTATGTTAATGCCGGCCATAATCCGCCGATTCTGGTGCGTGACCATAAAATTCAGTATCTTGATAAGGGGGGAATTATTTTTGGCGTGGCACCTACTTTAATTCCGTACCATGCTGAAGAGGCGGTTCTGCAAAAGGGAGACTGCCTTGTGTTATTTACCGACGGGGTGACTGAAGCTAAAAATGAAGCGGATGATGAATATACCGATGAACGGCTTGAAAATCTCGTCTTGCAGAATAGCGAAAAGTCAGCCGCCGAAATGCTGAAAATAATAAAAGATGATTTGCAGCTTTTCGTGAAAGGAACGCCGCAATCTGATGATATTACCCTGGTAATTTTAAAAGTTCAATAAGATTGAAAGCACGAATACTTAATTTTTATAGCCGGATTAAAGGCGAATTACTTGCCATATTTATTATTGCCCTGGCAATGATAAATATATACGGCATTTATGCCTCGGTAACCGTGCAGCGTATATCCAACGACGAGTGCCTTTGGATAGAAAAAAAAGTTGCACCGGACAGTTTGGTGATATTTTTCCGGGACGTGAAAGAGGGGGGAGTGGCTTATAATGCAGGAATACGGAACGGAGACCTGCTGTTAGAGATTAAAGGGAAAAAAATCAGCGACACACAGGTAGCACAGTATCTGCTTAACAGCTATCAGGAAGGGGAATTTGCTGATTATAAGATACAGAGGAAAAGCGGCGAGATTGTCAATGTTAAGGTTTATGTTAAGAAACTGGTTCTCATAGCCCAGTTTTCAATATTGCTCTTTGGTATTTTGCTTTTGCTCGTATCATATGCAGTTTACCTTGCAAAAAAGGACGGCTCTCAGCAGCGCTTGTTTTTGCAGATAGGTATTGGGTACTCATTCATGCAAGTACCTAACCTTATATTGGTTCTTTTTGGTATAAGCTGGGCTACCATAACCAGCCCGTTCTTTGTTCTTGTTATGCTTGTTTGGCTGGTGGTATTAACCAGACTGCCTTTCAGTATTCTGCAGTTCTTCGCCATATTCCCTGAACCATTTTCCTGGGTTAAGAATAAGTGGTGGAAATATTTTATTAAGTACACCTGGATTCCGTTTTTCCTCTTCAATTTAGGACTGGCAGTCTATCATTCATATCTTACCATTGGCAGCGGGAAATTCCCGAGATATGACTTTTTATTTATAACGGTTGGTACTAACGGCGCATATATAGCCGGTTTGTTTTTACTAACTATAAAATATTTCCAGACAAAAGATAAGGTTAAGCGCAGGCCGCTGTTTACTATCCTTGCGGCGTATTATCTTGGATTTACGGGTTTCTTTTTTACGATATTTATAGCACCGATGTTTGGGGTTATCGTTTTCAATTCACCGGAATATTACACCCCGATTGTCTTAATGATCCTGCTTCCGCTGGCATTTGGGTACTCTATTTTCCGGTATAACCTGTTGGATGTATCTATAGTGTTGCGTACTACCCTGGTATATGCAGCAGCTACGCTGGCACTTGGCGGATTGTATCTCACCGTAGTGTATTTACTCGGTCAGATAATTGGCGGAGCATTCAGTACTGAATACAAAGAAATTATTTCCGGAATTACATTTATATTTTTAGCTCTTCTGTTTCAGCCGACCAGAGAGAAGATTCACGAGATAATGACTAAACGGTTTTTCCCGAATCAGTTTGAGATTCAAACCGTTGTTACTGATTTTAACAATGAACTGCCGCGTATTGT
>CAYYJL010000023.1:0-13114 GCA_964472245.1 uncultured Ignavibacteriaceae bacterium
GTAAACCGCATATCGGTTTTATTGCTGTTGTGCATACCGGAGCTGATGCGGCTGCAGGTGCATATAATATATGGTCACACCGCTGGACCTTTACTGTAGCTAACGGAGGTCAGCCATATATAACTAATGATATTGATCCTGTCTCAGGTCAGGCAGTTATTATAGACGGCGATTATGCCATCCAGCCGGAACTGAAAGGGAGCAACAATGCCAGCGGTCCGATAATAGAAATAGGAGTATTTGCTCACGAGTTTGGTCATATCTTCGGGCTTCCGGATTTATATGACACTGACAACTCCTCTCAGGGTTTAGGTAATTGGTGTTTAATGGCGGGCGGAACCTACGGCGGCGACGGTAACTCGGCTCAAACACCAACCCACATGAGCGCATGGTGTAAAAAGGAACTGGGATGGGTTACCCCTACGGTTATCACTGAGTTTAAAAAAAATCTCCTTATTGAATCATCCACTTCTATTCCTGTTGTATATAAAATGTGGAGAACAACCCAGCCGGGCAGTATTGAGTATTTCCTTGTGGAAAACCGGCAGAAGCGGGGCTTTGACAGCCGGCTGCCCATTGATGGATTATTAATATTTCATGTAGATGAAAGCCGAAGCAGCAACCAAAATGAAAACCGCTATTTGGTAGACCTTGAGCAAGCGGATGGTTTGCGTAACCTTAATAATAATCATAACCGGGGAGATGCCGGGGACCTATTCCCGGGTTCAACCGGTAATAAAAACTTTGATTTTTCGACAACTCCAAATTCTAATTCATATACAGCGGGGCCAACGTACATTTCAGCTAGAAATATACAGCTTTCCGGCAATGATGTAATTGCTGACCTTGGCGTCGGAACGGTTCCTTATCTCTCATTTAATTACTTAAAATTAGAGGAGCATTCGCCGGGGAATGGAAGACTTGAACAAAATGAGATTGGAGATATTGTTATTTCTGTTAACAATCTGGAACCCACAGCCGGAAATAATATTTCAATAAGTTTTTCAATTTCGGATCCGGGAGTGGAAATTCTCACTGCTTCTTCTGTTGATTCTATCCCTTCTTTGGGTACAAAAGAGTTAAAAATCAGCAGTGCCTTAAAATTAAAACCGGAATTTATCAGTAAGATGATTTGGATAAAATATACCGTTACTTCTCCGGGAAATACTCTGCAGGATAGCTTCAGGGTGGTTGCGGGAATACCTGAAGTTCTTATTATCAGCCGATCTGAGTTTCCGGAACATATTGCGTACTATGATTCTGCAGTCACCTCCCTTTCGCTGCCATTTGAACTTTCCGCCGGTGATGTTTTCCCTTACATTAAGAACAGGAATGTTGTGATATATACGACCGGTAACCGTAGAGATTCTATTTTTACAGCTGCAGAAATTGATTCCCTCAATTTTTATCTGATGACCGGAGGAAGAATCCTGTTCTCCGGCCAGAATATCGCAGAATACTTGCAGACAGCTTATCCTGATTTCCTCCATAATAAACTGGGCATCCGTTGGGTTAAAAACAATAATCTCCTTGCAAAAAATGCTTACGGTATTGCAGCGGACCCGATTGGCTCTCAAATTCCCACTATCAGGTTTAATGGAACTGATGGAGCAGGCAATGAGCGGTCCACAGATGTATTGGCAGATACGGGCGGATTCAATATTGCATTCTCTTATAAAAACACTTCAGTTGAAGGTGCAGCCGGCTGGTACGAAAACGGGCTATTGGGGTCAAAAGTGTTTTTTATGGGCTTCGGATTTGAAAGCATAAATAATCTGGAGTCCACACAGTCACGGAATCAAATAATGGCAGCGATTATGAACTGGTTTGATCTGCCGGTCTCTGTTTCTAATGAAGATATTGCAGCCGTGTTCGGATTTTCACTTTACCAGAATTATCCTAACCCCTTTAACCCGCAAACCAGTATTGCATATGAGCTCCCTGCCTCTGCATTTGTGAATCTTGCTCTCTATGATGTAACCGGAGCAAAGGTTGCAGAACTGTATAACGGCAAAAAGGAAGCAGGCAGGCATCAGGTAACCGTTGACGCAGCTGCCCTGAAACTTTCAAGCGGTATATATATAGTCAGGATGAACAGCGGAGCCATCCAAAAAAGTATAAAGGCAGTTCTCCTTAAATAAGGCAGGTTTGCCAAACCCTTTAAAATAAAAAACCCCCGCCGGAACTTAATCCGGCAGGGGTCAAGAAAGGAATTTTATTACTTCATGAGGGACATTTTAATGGTACGGTTAACCTTATTATCACTGCTTCTTAATACAGCATAATAAATTCCGCTTCCAAGATCACTTCCATCAAAAGAAACTGAATGTGTTCCGGCATTTTTCATTCCGTTAAACAATTCAGCAACTTCCTGGCCTAATGAATTGAACACCTTTACACTTACAAAATTATCTTCAGGTAAACTGAAGGTAACCATGGTTGAGGGGTTAAATGGATTAGGATAGTTCTGCTGAAGCTGATAATCTGTGGTGACAAAAGCATTGGATACTTCAATTTCATCGCTGAACTCATGCTGACCGCCAAAGTCAACTTGTTTCAAACGATAGATAATTTTTTCAGAAGTTAAACCCTGAATATTATCTGTGAATGTATATTCAATCCGATCGCTTGTTGTACCTTTCCCGGCTTTGAATCCTACCGGTGCGAAAGTTCCTTCTACACCGTTGGTAACCAATTTACGTTGAATCTCAAAACCCTGATTATTAACCTCTGTAGCGGTAACCCAGTCTAACTGAACTGTTGTTCCCTGCAGTGAAGCAGTAAACGATGTCAGCTCAACCGGAGTAAGCAGCGTGTTTCTGAGGAGAGCCCCGCCATTACCGCCGACAATAAATTTGTAATTGTTAGGTCCGATATTGAAAGCACTTGGCATAACCGTTGAAACAATACCAACCGGAAGAGTTTCCTGTGACCATGTATTACCATTATTCGTTGTTCTCCACAAGCCGGTTGAAGTGGCTGCCCACGCCCAGGTAGTACCCGGCAGGAAGGCCAATCCTCTTGTCAGACCTATGGAAGGAGTAATGGTAGAATAGTTAGCACCACCGTCAGATGAACGGCTCAATGTGTTTGTTGCCTGCCAGAATCCGACAAGACCAAAACCATTGGCTGAACTAAAGGCAACTGATCCGGAAAATTGTGCGCCAACTGTTGCAAAGGTCCAAGGTCCGTCAGGAGCAGTAGTACTCTTGTACACTCTGTTCGCAAGTGTAGCACCGCTAGCACCGCCTGTACCAAACCAAGCTGTGGTTCCAAGTGAGTAAAAACTGGTGTTTGCGCCAAATACGTTTGTCGCAGGTGCAACAGGCCTGTTGGCAGCAAGTGCCCAGGTGGCTCCGGCATCAGTTGATTTTACAATATGGAAACTTCCGTCGGTCGGATCTGATTGTGCCCAGAGAAGTGTGGAACTCAGGTTATCAATGGCATTAAACCAAGCACCGGTAACCGTATAAACGTTGGTCCAATTTGTTCCGCCGTTTGTTGTTCTGAAAATGGCACCGTTACCTGAGTTTGGTCCGGTTGCAACTAATGCCATTGTGGCACTAAGCGCTGCAATCGAATATGCTTCTGCACCGACGCTGCCCGCTGAAGAGAAGGTGATTCCACCATCCGTAGAGCGTGCTACTGCACCTGTTGCATCCACAATCCAAACTGTGTTGGCATCTGCCCAGTCAACTCCCCAGATATCTCCGGTTAGTCCACTGGTCACAGAGACCCACTGTGCATGAAGGGAAAAGAAACCAATAAGAAGAAGAAATAGTACTTTCTTCATGAATCCTCCGATATGAGTTTAGTAAATTATCGTTTTTTTTACGTCGTTCTTCTCATGAACCCAATTTACCAACCCAAATATTGGTAAAAGCATACTTAAAGTCAAGTATTTAATCTCCAATCCCGGGAGTCTCCATATACTCCCGGGATCAGCAATCTATCAGATTTTTGCCTTTATCATCAGGTAGCTCCAGAAGGCAGGATCAAGCGAAGTGTTGCCTGCTTTTGCGAATCTTGTTTTCATCAGGTCCCCGGCAAAAAATGCAGAACCGCCCCAAACAAGATTAATGCCCTTTTGAACGGCGTAGGTAACCGTGATATCCAATTCCTGCCCAAACGCTGATTCCCCTGCAGCACTTTTTACGGCAGAATTAAAGTTATGAAATTTAAGCGCATAACTGAAATCACTCATATCCGGCTTCAGCTCGTATCCGACAAAAATATCCATCAGTCCCAGATTACCGGTATTTGCGGGAAGAGAAGTAAAGTAATCCATAAAACCGTGGAATTTATGCCCGGTACCAAAGGATGATTCGTAGGAGTTGTTTTTAGTCAGTTCTGCAGGATCAGTACCGGAAACATAATCTATCCCCGGATTCAGTGTACTTTTGCCCATTGCATACTTTGCGTCAAAAGAAAAGAAATATGCTGCTAAATCTTTTCCTGCTTTTGTGCCTCCCTGATATATTACTTCAACCTGAGTGGAGAGGTTATCCATTTTCAGATCGTGATTAACATTTAATGAGTACCTGTCCAGAGTTGATTCTGTTCCAACCGTTACGTTTCTGTCCAATTCATAGAGCGCAATAAATGAAAGATTATTCTGCTCATTCAGTTTTCCCCATAAAATAAGGGATGCCATATAGGAGGAATTATCACGGGTTGAAGGATACGCATATGCAGCAGCAGTTGCGTTGCCAACGTAATTTTCATTTTCACGTACAACACTCGTAAGGAAATCTGCATTCCATTTGCTTCTGTATGAAAGCAGCAATCCATCATAGGATCGGCCAAAATAGCCCCAGTCGCTGTTTCCAAATAATCTTTCGGTGCCAAAACTATATTTAAATCTTCCTGCTTTTACCGTTAAGGGCAGAGCAAATGCATTTGCAAACTGTATATATGCCTGATGCATATCCACATTATCCAAATATGCACCTGTATTGCCGCCCTGACCCCACAAACGGGAATCCTGCAGCTGTGCAAAAAACTGAACTTTATCAGATATATTATACATTGCACCAACACGGGTTCTCATGGTGGTGACCAGCATTGGGTAAGTTGCATTATAAAAATCACGGCCGTCTAATTCACTGCGCAGCTGATAGTCCAAGCTCCAGTCAACAGATTTTTTCTCTTCCTGGGCATTAACCACTGCCGCAAACATCATTAATATTATAATCAGTTTTTTCATGTTTCTCCTTATACTCCTTTGTGTTAGTATGATGATTGTCTTTTTTCTGCTGCTTTATCCCATTCGGCCGGTTTAGTACCGAGGAACTCATTTTTAGCGGCAGTTAGTTTTTTCATATCCAGCCCTATATATGCCTGGGCTTTCTCCTTCGACGACAAATCAGGCATAGTTACCGGATATTTAATTCCTTGTTTGGTCAGCAATATCGCCAGCTTCATCTGTGCTTCCTGCGAGCGCTCAATGGCAGTTGCAAGAACCCTGGCTGACTCAAGCGGGGCATGGAAACTTCCGCCGTGTGATGCAGCAATATAATCCCAACGCCATTGTGCATGACGGATCAGTTTATGGATTTCTTTCATCTCTTCAATTTTAACACCGGCATCTAACGCAGCTTTTGCTTCAATGTGTGCTTTTACCAGAGATTTTTCCGCTATGGTGAGCAGTTCCTTAATCTTATCCTGTCTTTCATATACATTGTTGCGCAAGGTCTCTTCACTTTCCCTGTGGCACACCTGGCAGGAACCGGATATATTATTCAGCGGACTTTGTATATGATGATCAGTGAATTTAACACCGCCTTCACTCTTATAAGGCATGTGGCAGTCTGCGCAGGAAACTCCGCGCTGACCATGAATACCAAACTGGAATAACTCATAATCAGGATGCTGTGCCTTAAGGATTGGTGTTTTGCTTAATGTATGGACAAAATCCACATGTTCCACTTCATCATAATACTCTTCCATTGCTTCAACGGTTAACCCGCCATCCCACGGGAATGTAAGATATTTATCTTCCTTCCCTTTGAAGTAATATTCAACGTGGCACTGAGCGCATACAAGTGATCTCATTTCCTGATGGGATGCTTTGGATATATCCTTACCCATTCTCTGGAAAGCTTCAGCCAGTGCAGGACGGGTGATTCTCAAATTCATGGAGTTGGGATCGTGGCAATCCTGGCAGCCGATGGCATTAACAACCTCTTCGCCAAGCTCATTCCATTTCTTTTTATAGAAATTAGAAACGCCCATTTCATTCATCAAACGTGGTACATCCGTGCTTTTACAGGTCCAGCAGGTTGCCGGCTGCGGCACATCCGTGCGGAGCGTATTACGTATATCCTTAATCGCGTAGTAGTGGCCGCGTCCCTGATTATAATCACGTGAGAAAGCATATCCGGCCCACAGCACAACCAATGCAGGTTCTTTTTTAAGCATATCAATCATTGCCGAGCCGCCGTATTTGCTGGCAAAATTTGTATCTAGTGTTTTGATATAGCTTTCAAACTCAAGCGGAAAATTGTCACCCCATTTTTCATTTCTTGGTTCCCATTCAGCTATTGGTTTGAATGCATATAGTCTTTCCTTGGATTCACCTCTGCGTTCAATAATAGATGCTCCAAACAGCCCCGCCAGAAATACAACGATAACGGTTACTCCAAAAATAACCCATGCCATATACGGCTTAGCGGAAATGATGTCTTTAATATTTTTCATAAATAAGTATCCTGTTAAAATAAATTATTTTTTCTGATTAAGGTAATTATCAAGCCATTTCGGCATTGGGGATTCAAGTTCTGGCACCCGCACAAGCGGAACAGAAGAGAGAGCTCTCAAACGGCCGTGCGGAGTTTCACGGTGGCAGTCCCAGCAGAGTTTGGAATTATCTTCCTGTGCAGATGCGAAGGAACTGTTAACCAAATCGGTTTTATGTATATACGATTGATGACACCGGATGCAATTTTCCTGTACAACACCGGCACCAGCTTCTTTTATTTTTATGACCTGCTCTTCCATGCGTAGAGTAAACATGGTGGCGTGACGGGTTCCGTCCATTGCTTTGAACAAATATTTTCTGAATATATTATCCTGCGGCACGTGGCAGTCATTACAGGTTGCAACCCTTGCATGGCTGCTTCTTTGCCACGTGGCATACTGCGGCGTCATTACATGGCAGTTCATACATGCTTCCGGACTGTCGGATAAATACGAAGTCGCATTGGATACACGAAAGAGTACCAGTACAATCCCGGTAAAAACAGCCAGCATGAAAATAACCGGCAGTTTCCAGGGCTCCGGCGGTGAAAGTGCTGAAAAGATTTTTTTAATCATAATAATTCCATTGATGTATAAATATTCTTTTACCTTTTATTTCCCGGGATGATGTAAGGATTATTTCTCAAGCACACTCTGTATATAATCGAAGTCTTCTTCCCCAGCGTTTTTCTGTAAATATTCAAAATATTCCCTTTCTTCAAACCGTATATGTTTTTCAAGCATCCTCCCAAACTCATCCATCAAATCCAGCGGTTCACCATCCCCAGCCCGGAAACGGTCACACAATTGCTTCATACCGGCATGTTCGCTCAGTATCCGTTCATGCATCGGTTTATATATATCAGTCTTGGCATCCAGATATGCAATGATAGTTTCTTCCTGCTCAAAGTGCGGCAGCAGATGTGTTCTCATCATGGAAAGTAAATAGTCTGCTTTTTGCTCAGGGGTTTCCGGCAGTCCTTTATATGGAGGGGCATTCTTCTTTAATAACTGGGCAAGTATCAGACCGGTGTGGTGCTCTCTGGAAAGTTTTAACAGTGCCTCAGATCGTCTCATTTTAGTGTCCTATTAAGTCAATAATCTGCATCAATTCTCTGTATTCATCCTGGGTAATGGAGTTCTGCCAATACCCGGTAACAACCGCTGCTCCGGTTATTAACACATAGATAGAGATTATTCCTGCAAAAGTCAACCAACCGGAACGTTTTGAACCGGTAATGATATTCTGCTGAAACAGGGTATCCTTAACCGGACATGCATCTACACAACTTAAACATGAGGTACATTCATCTGACCATACTCGCACTTTTTTATCCACAGCAATCGAAGCGGGGCACGCTTTTGCACATAAACCGCAATCTATGCAGCTTGTTGCGTTTCTGGTGATTTTTACGGGACTGAACAATCCCGTAATACCAAGTAATGCTCCGTAAGGGCACAAATACCGGCACCAGAAACCGCGGATGAATGTTGAAAAGATAAACAATAAAAGAATGACAACAAAAGCAAAGAGGGAAATTTCCAGGAAAAAGAGATACAGCTTGATTTCTGCAACTTTATTGTACGGACTGTCTAAAAATGCTGTCAAGGTTGAGGAAGACATTGGCACAATTACCCAGATAAAGAAACCTAATATCAGATATTTTAAACTTCTTAGGGGAATATCCAGCCACATTGGCACGTTCAGTTTTCGACCCATTATTTTCTCCCCAAACTCAGCAATCATTTCAGAGATTGTTCCTATCGGGCACATCCAGCTGCAAAAGGATTTTCCTGCATACACAGAGACAGCAAGGATTGCCATGAAGATGATAAATCCTGCGGGATGTACCATATTAATCTGCCCGCTTTTAAGCCAAAGCACGACACTCATCAGAGAACTGATTGGAAGAAATCCGTCTACCCCCGGGGGGCGTGATATATACGAATCCTGAGACTGATAGACTGAATTATAAAAGAGTACAAATTCCACACCAATCCAGAGAACCAATGCCAAAAATGCAATCTGCGTCCCAAACCGGAATTTCTGAACCTTGGGCGCATCGTTTTTAATAATTCTTACTTTATGTTTATTTTCATACAGCATGACAGCTGGCCATTAAAAAGATCATTGAATAGACCGTTAATGCAATGCCGGTCTGTTTGAAATCCGCCTTCCTTTTCCCTGAATATATCTCATGCCATACATGAACTGCAGGCAGCATAAATGCAGCCAGCCCGGGCAGCAGTGATATATATCCGACTAAGGACATCAAAACAGGTATCAAAAGGAAAATAACAATCCCCGCATAGTGCAGCCGGCTGATACCTGAGCCATCTCCTTTTATTTTTAGTGCAGCAATTTTCCCCTCAACAAACAGCGATGCTCCCGCAAAAAAGAAAAAGTTCAGCGCCCAGAGAATTGCTCCCTCCCTGGTAAAACTACCGTGCAGAAAAAAATCTGCCAATATACCGCCTGAGGTTAAGATAAATACTCCAAGCAGATTCCTGAACAGCTGCAGTTTACCGTATATATGAAGTATTTTGGAAACCCCGAAGAGTATAAAAATCCCCGTTCCAAAAATTAAGAGCAGATAATGCCCGCTGGTGATAATCAGAACCGCAAGAAGTATGATTCCTGCTGATAAATATATCTTCAGCCAGAACAACGGCTCCTGATTTTTTGTGCTTATGCTGCCGCGCTTCAGATATTCAGTCAGAAGCAGTTCAGCCGGTTTATATACGAGGAACCAGGCAAATGCCGTCAGCAGAAAAAGCAGCTCCGGCAGTCCGAAGGTTCTGTTATAAAAAAAGACTGCCGCAATGGGAGTAAAAAAAATAACCCAAGCGCCGTGTTCATTGGTAAGAAGTGGTTTTCTCATAGTCAGATTAACCTCCTTCTGATTGCATCAATTTTGGTTTTTGTTTTTTTTGAAAGCACCTCAATGTTTTCTGAGCTGAGCATCTCAAGTGTTTCATTGCGGAGCCGGACCCATTCAAAGTGCACCGGACAGGGATACTCACTGGAACATCCGGGAAAACCGAGGACACAGCCGTCAAAAACAGCATCGCCATCAATTGCCTTCACAATATCTAGCAGGTATATTTGTGAGGGATGTTTGCCGAGTTGAAAACCTCCCCCTTTCCCCTTTTTTGATTCAATCAGCCCGGAATCTGTTAATTCCTGCAGGATTTTAGAGACAAACTCTTTGGGGATATTTAAATGTTCAGCAATTTCTCCTGCTGATACTGCCTCGCCGGGAACGGTTAGGGTAAGATAAAGCAGGGATTGTACTGCGTATTCGCTCTTTTTAGATAATATTACTGTCACAACAAATCAGACTTTTAACTCCGATTAAAATACGGATAATTTTCCCTTTTGTCAAGGGAAAGTGATACAAGAACTAAAACATTTTTCCTTTAAGAGGTCATCCTGACTGATAAGTTTTCCTCTTAATTCTCATCAGTGCCGTTCGGAAAATATAAAGGGTAAGGATTATTGTTGTACCCTTACCCCTAAGACTGAAATCCGACTTGATTTATTTCATCAAAACTAATTTTTTAGAAGCGGTAAAACTCTGGCCTCCCATTTCAGGTCTGAACTCCATTGTGTAAAAGTAAATTCCGCTGGCTAAATTTGAAGCATTAAACTCTAATTCATATACCCCGGCAGAATGTCCCGTATTGGTGAGCAGAGCCACTTGCTGACCAAGAAGATTATATACAGTAATTGAGACATTACCCTGCTGTGCTACAGAATATCTTATTTTTGTGACAGGATTGAATGGATTAGGAAAATTCTGCATTAAATCTAACTGCGTGGGTAAAACAGCAGGTTCCTCACCATCAAGAGTGAAGTTAGTAAAATTTGAACTGTATAATTGGCCTGCCAGGTTTCCAACAGCCCTCATTTTCTGTAATGCTGCTGTCTGGTTGTTTCCCTGACCGATAACATAAGCAATAGTAATATCAACAGGTTTATCCTTTTCCATACGGAAGGGACCGGCGGTAACACAAGTTCGTTGATCGCTTCCAACTGAATTCCACCAACCGGTATTATTTTCACGCAAGGCAGGATACATATAGCGGGAAGTGTATGAACTGCAATTTGCCAGACCGCTTCCATTACCTAAAGCCCAAGTGCATGGATTTATTGGTACCCCTTCAGTGGTCATACCGCCTAAATGATAAATTCTCAACGCACCCGCAGAGTAGGGAAGTCCAATAACACTGCTTGGTTGGACACTGTGCATAAAAGAATGAAACTCCGATTGTGAGGCGCCGCGGATCCAATTAGTCCCAAATTCAGCTCCAAGATTTACTTTTACCGAATCTAATGGTATATCAATACCCTCGTCAAACAGTCCGTTACCGTTCAAATCACTGTATGATACACCAGGTAAATATGAATACGGTAAGCCCGTATATCGCATCAAGAGTGCTGCTGGCATACTTCCCCAAACATTATCCGGCGACCACTCATAAACATAACCTCCTGTTTGATTGACATCAACCCCTACAAAATCATTTGAGTAGTCCCCCATATCAGGGTCAGCCATAATAGAAAACAATACAGAATCCAATACATCAGAAATGCTTCCTCTATTTATCAGCCGGTAGCGCATGAAAATAATTTCACAGTGCGAAGATGCCAGTGTATTAAAACCGAATAAATAATGTTGTACCTCTATCCCCAGCGGTATCATGTTCGCAAAGCGTCTGTTGCCAGGGGCACGGGAATCATTATATACCATAAATAAATTATCGGTACCCGGCATATAAGGTTTGTCTTCGTTGGGATCCCAGACACCATTCGAATTCAAATCAACCGGAGTATATACTCCGTCACCGTCGCCGTCATAAAAATCAGCGCCCAATTGTACTGCGTACCGGTAATACTGCCAGCTGTTCCCAAAAGGAGTATCAGAACTGTTAACTCTGTAGATTCCGTTCCGGGGATCCGCAGAATCAACACCAACAGGACCCGGACGGTAATCAGACAGAGCCCAGGAAGCAAACACTCCGTTTCCAAATAAACCTGAATCACTTTTCCCGGATATCCCAAACCCGGAGGAAAATATTGCAAACTTTTCGTCAAACAAGCCGCCAAAAGTACCACCTATTGCTGGCCGAGCCAAGGATCCATGATAATTCATTGGCAACCAAAATTTTCCAATTTGTAAGGCAGTTAGTTTCGGTATGGAATCAACTTCTGTTGTTTGTGCAAGGTTATATGAAACGAAGAGAGCAAGAAACAGTAACAGTGTTTTTTTCATGATGTACCCAATTATTAAGATAAAAACAAAGGTATAGAACTGCTGAAAATTAAATTATTTCCTCTGAAAATTCAAAAGAATTTTATTCTCCCCCGGAGGAAATTTCACACCGTGCCCCTATTCCTCTCATCATACAACTTTGAGATTTCGGCACCGATTAAAAAGACGTAGGCGGAGTAATATATCCAGAAGGCAATCACAACGATTAATGCGTATGTGCCGTAAATTTTTCCGTAGGAGGCAAGGTTGTAAACATAATAGCCAAAAACCTGTTTTGCTACTTCCCAGGCAAGTGCCGCAGTTAATGCCCCAACGGCAACAGCACGTTTCTGCAGTTTTATTTTTGGGACAACACGGTACAAAAACAGGAACATGGTAAAAATAATAGCCAGAGAAAAAATAGTGGAGTAGAGTTTGGGGATATATTCAAACGCGAAAAAATTAATAGTTCCAACTTCCCGCGACATATTATTTATGATTTCTAAAATCGGCAGCAACAGTGTTGCCCCCATAAACAAAAGCATCATCAGAAGAATCAGTCCCATATCCCGCAGCTTGCCAAGAAAAAAATTTATATCAGGTCCACAATTAAATATTTTATTAAGGATTGTCCGGATACTGCTAAATAGACTTGATGCGGCAAAAAGCAAACCAAATCCACCCACAATTCCGGCAATATTCCGGTACTGAATTACTTCAGTAATTCTATTATACAGAATCTCTTTTACAAATTGTGAATACGCTTCATAGGGAATTATTGTATCAATAAAAGTATTAATCTGAATTTCCACTTCGGCAGAATCAAGAAATATACCCAGCATCCAGAAAACAATCAGCACGAGCGGAATGATACATACAAAGATGGAAAATGCCAGACTGCCCGAGTATAAAAACAGATGATTTTCATCTATCCTGTCTATGAGTTTAATAATATAATGACGGAAAAACGATACTACGATTCCAATTTTTGGAGAAAACCGGGAAAGGAGTTTAATCTTTCGGGTTAAATGTGCTACCTTATCAAGAAAGCCCTGTAACATAATTAGTTAATAGCCCGCCGGTTCCATGATGCTACGGATAGCTGAATAATACAAACGGTC
>CAYYJL010000024.1:0-12835 GCA_964472245.1 uncultured Ignavibacteriaceae bacterium
ACAAATAAAACTGCTTTAGCGCCCTTCTCCTTAGCTACTCCGGTTTTATATCGGAATGATGATACTTCTTCCAGTTTTGAGTGGGGATTATCATATTCAGGATTATATCTGAGAACTAATACTATTTTATCCTTAACATCAAGATTTTTGTAGTCATCATAATTGTTCTTTTCAGAAGAGATTCCGTATCCCGCAAATACCACATCTCCCGTTACTTTCAGTGATGAAGAAAAACCAAGAGGAATAAAATCAGTTCCGGTTTTATTGGATGGCTCACCCGCTATGCTGATTGTATTTTCTCCCGACAGTTCTACGCCGGAAATGAACGGAAATTTCTGAAACCATGAACCGCCAAAATAAGGGGAGAGTCCAAAGCGCTTAAACTCTTTGCTTATATATTCAGCAGCGCGCAGTTCATCTTCAGTTCCTGTCATGCGGCCTTTCAGTTCATCAGAAGCCAGGTATTTAACATGATGAGAAAAATCTTCTGCGGCAATTTTTGGTGAGGTTTGTGCACTGCAGTTTACAGTCAGCAGTAAACTGAAAAAAAACAGGATTACGCTTGAAGTACGTGTTTGTCTATTCATCGTTCCACTCCGCTATAAATATGTTTGTGTCGTTCGGGTTGCGGTTAAACCTGTTTGAGGCAAATACCAGTTTTTTACCATCCGGTGTAAAATAGGGAAAACCGTCAAATGATTCATTAAAGGTGATTTGCTCAAAACCGGTACCATCTAAGTTGATCATATATATATCAAAATTTCTTCCGTTTTTACTGTTTACATTGGAAGAGAAAACGATGCGTTTTCCGTCCGGATGAAAGTAAGGGGCAAAACTTGCTTTGCCAAAGTTGGTGATTTGTTTCATATTGGAGCCGTCAGCATCCATGACAAATATTTCCAATGCTGTGGGGCGTACATAACCGTTAGTTACCAGATCATTGTAATCGGCAAGTTCCTTTTCAGTTTTGGGTCTGCTGGCTCTGAATATAATTTTTGAACCATCATGGGAAAAGAATGCACCGCCATCGTAACCTTTTTCATACGTAAGGCGCTTTTGATTGCTTCCGTCAATATCCATCACATAAATTTCAGGGTCGCCGTCTCTCAGACTTGTAAAGACAATTTTATCTCCCTTGGGTGAAACAGTTGCTTCCGCGTCATATCCCGGTGCATCAGTAACTTGTTTTATATCTGAGCCGTCCGCGTTCGCAATAAAAAGATCAAATGATTCGTATAATTTCCAGACATAACCTTTAGATCTATCCGGCGGAGGGGGGCATTTTTCGTCAGCTAAATGGGTGGAAGCGTAGATGATTTTGGTATCCCCGGGTAAGAAGTAAGCACACGTGGTGCGGCCTTTACCGTTGGAGACCATGTGACTGTTGGTACCATCAAGATTCATAATAAAAATCTGATCGCATTCCAAATCACCATCGGTCCGTTGATATATAAGCTTGTCGCTGCTGAATGAAAGATATGCCTCTGCATTTTCACCGGATACAGTCAGCATTTTAATATTTTTCAGGCGTTTTTCACCCTCAAATCTGAGGGAATCAGAACCGGCAAACCCGGCTGCTGAAATACAAAAAAGAAGGAGTGCTGTTTTTATGTAGTTCATTATTTTCTCTGTTGTAAGGTGAGTAGATATTATTCCGGCACATGAACCAGAAAGTATTCCTTTGCGCTTTTGCCGATTGAAACTGCCTCATCCATGGTCATGTGCATATCATCCGGAGTATCGTCATCATGTCCGGCTTCCAATATAGCAAGATCTGCTCCTTTTGCGTGCCTCACTAATGCATCACAGTATGCAGTATCACCTCCATAACAGATTTTCATTGCGTTATAGGTAAAGTTATATCCCAATGCAGGAACAACTCTCAACTGGCCTGTTTCTATTGCGTATTCTTTGTGAATAACAGGAAACGGCTTTACTGCAACACCTTTGGTTTTAAAGGAGACATGTTTGGTAATTTTTTTGAGTGCAATGGTATAGGTGGTAGATTTGGCGTACACTTTATTAAATGCACTGTGAATACTGCCGATTTCAACACATCCTTCCGGATAGTATATATTCAGCTGATCACTTTTGCGCAAAACACGAAGGTATGTAAGGAAGGACCAGAGCCCGCCTACATGATCATGATGGCCGTGTGTGATAAAAATATTTGAAATAGAAGCAGCGTCACGGGAGTTAAGTTCTTTATTAATATCCCGCAGAATGCCATCACCCGGATCAATAAGAAATTTTTGGGTACCTGCCTGCAGGAGTATACCGGTTGCAATGTTGGGGATAGAGCAGAAGATTTTAATTGAAAAATCTTTTTTTGCCCAGGAAATCGGGTACTTAGAAATTACTTCATCAGGTGATTTCTTTTTTTTCATGATATCCTGTGATTTATATGATTATTTGTGCAACAACGCCGCCAATAAAAAAGGCGACAATCCAAGTACTAAGCCAAATAATGAGACCCTCTTTTAAGCCCCTTTCGTTAAGCATCACCATAAATGAGGCAATGCAAGGTACAAACAATGTAATGGTGATGATAGCTACAGTCACCTGCATAGCAGTAAGGGAAAGATCAAACAATCCGGCTGCGCCAAAATCTCTCCTGACCACTCCCATTACAAATGCGGTGGCAGCTTCTTTGGGCAGTTTCAGCCAAAGGGTGGTGACCGGTGCCAATAAGTCCTGAAATGAATAGAGGAGACCTGTAACTTCCAGAAGTCCGACAAAAAATGCACCAAGCAGGAACCAAAGTGACGCTTCCTTCATAAAGCCGAACGTTCTGTAATATGTTTTCTTAAGAACGTTTTCTGCTTTGGGAAGCCGCATGATTGGTAAATCAATCAGCAAGGGAGAAGATTCACCGGGTAAAAATTTATTGAGAATGGTTGAAATCGCAATCAGAACTATAAAAATTACCGTAACATATATACTGAGTGCTGCCACACCGGCACTGCTGAGAAGGACTGCAATAACTGCCAACTGTGCACTGCAGGGGATTACAAACTGAAGTATTGCAGTAGCAATAGTCTTTTCTCTGTCAGTCCCAAGGATTCTTGTCGTAATGGTTGCCATGGTTACACATCCAAAGCCAAGTAATATTGGGATAACTGCCCGCCCGTTCAGGCCGATATGCGTTAATGACCTGTCCATCATGGTTGCAAGACGGGGGAGATATCCGCTATCCTCCAACGCTGCCATTGCCAGATAAAAAGCTATAACCAGCGGCAACAGAAGGAAAAACAGGTATGTAACCGTCATACTCACCACACCAAACTCACCAAAGAATAAGCGGTAAATTGGTTGAGGGAAATAAAAATCGCTGACGGCACCAGGTCTTTGAGAGTACTCGCGGAATTCGTTTTTCTTGGTTTGATCTGCTGCAATTGATTCAGTGAATGAAAATACTTTTTCTTCCAGAAGTTCTTCATCATCTTTGAATATCTGAACCGTTATATCAACAGGAGTGAACTCCCCAACGTAACTTTTCAGATTGTATTCAAAAATATTTTTACCAATCGTGTTTTCAGTAAAATCTACCACACGCTGGGAAACAACATCGCCGACAAACAAATACATCAGGTATAGCATAAAAGCAAGAATGGGTATGCCCGTTATCGGATTAATGCTGTATCTGCCAAGCAAGTTGAGAAATCTTCCTTTTGAACTATCCTCATATTCAACTTCTGCACAAATCTGATTTACCCGGTTCCGCCGTTCTACATAGATTATCTCGCGTTCATCAGCAGTCCCGAGACGGCTGCTATTTTTCTTTGTGTAGAATTCGTCACCTTCCAGGATGAGCATGGCTTCTGCGCGGGGGAGGGAGGAAAACTCCGCATTTTCCAATAGTTTGTCAATCTCTTTGGTTGTGTTGCCAACACGTGCCTGCTGAATAGCTTCATCTAAAAACTCAAAGCCCTGTTTATTTGCTGCGGCTGTTTCGTATATATTAACACCGAGCAGCTGCGAAAGTTTTGGTACGTCAATTTTTATCTTTCTCCGTTTTATTTCATCGGAGAAATTCAGGAGGACGGATACTTTTTTCCCCATATCTATCAGCTGCATGGTTAAAAATATATCACGCTCCAGGTGAAGTGCATTCACTACATTCAGGATAATATCAGCATCAACAATAACATCCCTTGCCACTCGTTCTTCATCATTAAAAGATGAGACACCATAGACACCGGGAGTATCGGAAATCATATAGTCTTTATAATCAGCACGGCTTATAGAAACGGTTGTTCCGGGGAAGTTAGAGACATCTACATACAGCCCGGAGAGGTGATTAAAAAAGAGTGATTTGCCGACATTAGGATTGCCTACCAGGACAACATTTGGCTTACCGGGCTGATTTTTTTGATTCCCGGATGAGGAGACAGTATCCGGATTATGAACAGAATTATGAACTGTGTCGGTACGCATTAAGCGGGATTCTCCGTAATTCTACGGGGCATAGGAAATTTGTCTTGCAAGACTATGGCCTATGGCAATTTCCTGACGGTTTTTCTGCAATACGATTGTTCCACCCGGCAGTCTTTCCAGACAGAGCAGCGTATCTCCCACGCAGATGCCGATTCTGATAAACTGAATCTTGACATCGCCTGTGGGGAGATTAACAATTGTTACGTAATGACCTTTTTTTACTTTATCGAGTGTATTAGTTGCCATGATAGTAGGGACATTCTTTTTTATTTTTACATCTGACGAACAAATTAAACGAGTATGTAGAGGGTTCAAAACCCAATGCCTCGCAAATTTCTTCCTGGATTTTTTTTACTTTATTATTTGTGAACTCAACGATTCTGCCGCAGTCCAAACAGATAAGATGGTCATGATTTTGCCGCTTGTAGTTGCTCTCATAACGTTTCATGTTATCCCCAAAGTTCCGCAGGGAAAGTAAATTGCACTGCGTAAGAAGTTCGAGGGTTTTGTAGACTGTTGCCCGGGAGACCCGGGATTTATTGTTTTTCATGATGATGTAGAGCTCATCGGCGGAAAAATGCCCGTCAATCTCAAGCCCTGCATCCATTACTTCAAATCTTTCAGGCGTAATGCGGTTTTTACCGTTTTTGAGAAATTCTCTGAATATCTCAGCTGCCTGCTTATTTTTTATCATTTTAACGCATTATTAAGATTTAATCTACATAAAAATAGCACTTTCTATGCCAAAAAACAACAAAAAAGATGATTGATAGATTAAAAAATTTAATTAACTTTGTCGGATAGAATTTTCCGGGAACAGAATGTCAGAGGTTTTTTAGAGTGTCTGTGTACTATATTTTCTCCGGAGTTTGAGTCTGAATACCACTGTTAGCCAATTTATTTCTGACTCAGCATACTGTATCTGCTATGAGGATTATTCCTTATTCTCCTGCGATTTACGCTTTCTGCTCATGTTGGAACTGAAAGACTTGCCGCACGGGACAGATTTGCCTGAGCTTTTCCGCAGCCGGAAGATTGTGGATACGTTGGGCATTTTCAGGCAGGATAAAGCAGCTTTCCTCGAACAGACTCCTACCCACATTACCTCCGAATACGTTCTCCAAAACGGACAAAAAATTGTAAAAATCTCACCAATCAATGAAACCTTTAACAGTATATTCAATTGCAGCAAAAACAGCGGGGAACTGCTGGAAATACTTTCTTCCAGCATAGGGGATGTGTTTTTTGTGCTTGAGTACAAAACAATGGATTATTGTTTTCTATCTGAAAACATTAAACAGCTTACAGGATATACATCAGAAGAAGTTAAACAAATGGGATTTATATCCCTCGTTAAAAAAGTTGATACCGTAAAATCCATACCAAATACAGAACAATCATCTGTACAGACTGATATATCAAAAATTATTATTAAAGATTATCTTATTAGAACTGCTTCCGGGGAAACACGATGGATCCGCGAAAGCGGTGAAACGATTAAAGATAAAGCAGGTAAATCGGTCGGGTTTTTTGGAAGATATACAGATATTGATTCTGAAAAGAAAACACTTGAGAAACTGAGGGAAACAAGAAGCAACCTTAATATCATCGTTCAAAATGTGCCGATAGGGCTCGCGATTGTTCAGAACGACAGCGTGGTTTTTGCCAACTCCGAGCTGGCTTCAATTCTTAATGCCTCCGGTCCCGATGATATTGTCAATACACCGTTTATCCGCTTTTGCCCTGAAAATAAAAGACAGATGTTCCTTTCCATGTACGAAGCAGTGATTGAGCGGAAAGAAAAATTTGAGAATTTTACTGATGATTTTTATGACCTGAACGGTAATCTAACAAAGATTCAGGTTTCATCGCTCCCTACCGTATATAATGGCAAACCTGCTGTGCAGATAATAGCACGCAGTCTTTCCAAAAAAGAAAAAATCCGTAAAATAAAATCCACGCTCTCCTCAATTTTGGAGGAATCATATATAGTGGAGGAAATTTCCGAATTTTACAGGTATATACATTATTCCGTAAAAGAACTGATTGAAGCAGAAAGCTTTTTTATTGCTATCATCAATAAAAATGACCGTCAGCTGGAATTTATGTACACTTTTGATTCCCATGATAAGGATATCGAATTCCGGCAGATTGAAAGAATGCTCTCCTCATTAGTAATTGACCGGCGGAGTTCTCTTGTACTCAATAAAAAGCAAATTACAGACAGATTAAAAAAACATACGAGGGGAGAGTTTCATGACATACCGGAAAGCTGGCTTGGAGTTCCGTTAAAATTATCCGATGAAGTGATAGGATTGATGGCAGTTCAGAGTTACCGCAATGCAGACGCTTATCGTGAGTTTGAAAAAGAGTTAATGGAATCAATTGCATTTACCATATCGCGTGTTGTTGAGCGGAAAATCCGGGAAGAAGAGAGACAGGGGTTAATTAAACAGCTTGAAAAGTCAAATACAAGCAAGGACAAACTCTTTTCTGTATTATCTCATGATCTCCGGTCACCTTTTTCTTCACTGCAGGGATATATACAGATATTAAAAGAGGATATCCATGAGATGGGAGGGATGGAGGTGCAGACTATACTTTCATCTATATCAGAAATATCTGAAAGCATCCGCTCTCAGCTGGATTCTTTACTGGAATACTCCCGTTTTCAGCTCGGTAAAATTAAGACTTCTCCTGAAAGATTATCCCTGGCGGCTGCTACTGAATCTGTGATAAAACTGTTTGAAAACCAGATATTACAAAAGCAGCTGCATGTAACTATGGATATACCATTGGAGCAGAATGTATTCATTGATTCAAATATACTCCGCTCTATCCTCCAAAATTTAGTTTCAAATTCGATAAAGTTTTCACATAAAGGGGGTAAAATTGAATTGTCAGCTAAGCAGTCAGGGGCAGACAAGGTTATGTTTACCTTGATGGATTATGGAGTCGGGTTTAAAGAGGAGGATCTGATTGAATTTAAAACATCCGGCAAAATTAAATCCCGCAAAGGTACCTTTGAAGAAATGGGTACCGGATTTGGGCTTCAAATAGTGCAGGATTTTATTCAATCGCTTAATCACTCTATATCCATCCAGAATCATCATTTAGGGGGCAGTTTAATTGAATTTACTCTTCCGAATGGCTGATATTTTAGTATATTAGCATCTTTACATCAAATTCTTACTTTCCATGAATCCTGAAAAGTCTGTACTGATAGTTGACGACGAGCCCTCTGTCCGTTATCTGTTCAGATTTACCCTCCGTAAGTTTCCCATCACCATTCTTGAGGCAGAAAATGGGGAAGCAGCAGTTCAAATGGTTTCCTCAGGCATACCCTTACCGGATCTGATTTTGATGGATTACAGAATGCCCGTGATGAATGGCGTTCAAGCTACACAGGAAATCCGTAAATTGTACCCGTCAGCAAAAATAATTTTTGTAAGTGCTGATCACTCGATTAAAGATGAGGCCCTGGCTGCTGGCGCAGCAAATTTTTACGCAAAACCGGTTGACAGAGCCCTTTTGCTTGATATAGTTTCGGGTGGACTCAATTTATGATGAATATGTGGTGTATATACAATGAAGAATATAGTAATCGTTGGCGGCGGATTCGGCGGACTCACTGCTGCTAAGGAATTTATCAATACAGAGTACCGCGTTACCATTCTCGATAAAACTAACTACCATCTTTTTCAGCCGTTACTGTATCAGGTAGCAACAGCAGCTCTTTCCCCGGGAGATATAGCAGTGCCTATCCGTGCCGTTTTTAAGGATGCTGAAAATATTAACGTATTGATGGAAGAAGTTGTTTCAGTTAATACGGAAAAAAGAGTAGTCATTTCAAAGGAAAATGAATTTCCTTATGACTTTCTGATACTTGCACCGGGCTCCAGGCATTCTTATTTCGGAAAAGATGAATGGGAAAAGTTTGCCCCGGGACTCAAAGATCTTGATGATGCACTTAAAATAAGGGAACGCATCCTTAGTTCATTTGAACAAGCGGAAAAGTCCAACTCAGCAGAGGACCGTGAAGCACATATGAGCTTTGTGGTTATTGGTGGAGGACCAACCGGAGTGGAGATGGCGGGTGCAATTGCAGAGATGGCGAAGAAAGATTTAGTACGCGATTTTCGTAATATCAACTCAGCTGAAGCAAAAATTTATCTGATTGAGGGAACCTCCCAAATACTTTCCTCCTATTCGGGTAAACTATCCGAGACTGCAAAAAATGATCTGGAAGAAATGGGTGTCATTGTACTCAATGGGGAGTTGGTTACGGAAATTACAGAGCACTCCGTCACTTTGGGAGAAAAGTTAATAAACAGCAAGAACATCATTTGGGCTGCAGGCAATCAGGCATCTCCGCTCCTTAAAACCCTGGATACCGTGCTTGATAAGGCAGGCAGGGTTGTGGTTGAGGATGATTTATCAGTGCCCGGACATCCGGAAGTGTTTGTCATCGGAGATTCAGCAAGAGTTGAAGATGCCAAACATGGTCTTCTGCCTGGTGTTGCAACCGTTGCAATACAGCAGGGTAAATACACAGCTAAGCTAATCAAAAAAAATTATCCACCGGAAGAGAGGCCTGCGTTCAAGTATTTGAATAAAGGCAATATGGCAACCATAGGCAGAGCTAAGGCAATTGCCGTCGTTGCCGGGTTGGAGTTTTCCGGCATAGTGGCATGGCTTCTTTGGTCATTCATTCATATTATGTACCTTATCGGGTTTAAAAACCGGGTGAAGGTAATGGCTGAATGGATTTGGTTCTATGTTACCTCGCGGCACGGTATCCGTCTGATAACAAGAAAGAGATGATTTACAATCCTGAAGCAGTGAGGGAGAAGGAGAGATAACTTCTCTCTCTCTGCTGACTGGAAAGGTTGCTCCCGCTTTCTGAAGATATATTTGCTGCGAATTTAAAATTACTAGTGATATATATCATTGCTGACAGATACGTATATAGTCCGCTCCCGGAAAATGATTTAATCCCAGGTGGCTCCAGTAAATATGTTTCAGTAAAATATATTGCTGCATTAAATCCATCGTTTTTGTAAAACATACTCCCGGCACGAAGTCTTATCAGCTCCTGTACCGGCATATTCAATTCAATTCTTGCTGCTGTGCCTGTTTGCGCCGTAATATATTCATTATCGTGGGCTCTGAAGTACAATGATGATTTGATCACGGTTTGGTTCCTCAACTCAGTTTTTAATTCCGCAACCGAGGTATATACATTTCCGTACGTAAATGCAGTTGATTTTCCTGTATTCTGCGGCTCCCGTTTTGATTTGTAGGAGAATTTAACTTTTAAATGATTTGCGGGATTTAATGTAAACTCATTCAACATGAACAATCTGAGCCCGTCTAATACAGGTTCAGGTTCCTGTTTATTCTTAAACTGGAAAAAATCTACAATAGCTGTAGTTTTGAATATCGGATTACGAAATGGCAGGAGGATGCTGACTCCTTTTTCACCATAGTTTTTACTGCTTTCCCGATATGGCGCTGAAAACAAGTTAAGCGGTGAACTTTGCAAAGAACGCATTAAAATTTTTGGACGGAATCCGGTTAGTACCGGAATGATTTCAGATGAGATATCCGTTAATCCGTTAAATATGTTGACTTCATTATTTATTTCCAGAAGTGCAGATTTAAAACCTGCTGAAACACTTTGTGAACGAAATACTTCCTGTTTACCCGATGAGCTGATCCGGCCGTACAGCCCTGAGACTGAGACAGTTAAAAATTTGTTCATCCTGTATGCGGAAAATATACCCGCCGAGCGCAGGGAAAGATGATCATTCCGTTCAATTTCCAATGGTGATCGGTGCAATCCATCTAAACCGAAAACCCATTGCCGATAAATATGGTTATAATAGCCGTCATATTTTTTATCTGAATAAAATGCACCTATATCAAAATTATTAGAAGTGCGCTGCACAGCCAGACCTCGGAAATATCTGTTTTCTTCCACTCCTGAAAATGGTTTGACTTTATATACTCCGGTATAATTTCTTCCGCCCGCTGCCAGGAATTTTGGATATGGGTCCGTAAAAGCCAGTTTGCCGGGTGATTGAATAGTGAAATCTCCAGCGGTTATGCTTATGGAGCCGCCGGGTGACAGGGAGATATATCCGGCTAAATGATCATATGCAGATTTTTCATAAGGGTCTTTTTCCATAACCAAACCGGCTTTTATGAAATTTTTCCCTTCAACTTTTGCTCTTATTACACTTTTCCATGGGTTGCCGGGATATACGGGTATGGGGTCTGTGCCGGACGAGCGGGAGATCCGGGCTGAAAAATAGGGCTGTATCCCAACCAGCTGAGATTCCTGATTAACCCTGATGAATGGATATATATTCTGTAGTACTTCTCTTGGCACTTCAGTAACCAGATATATTTCTCCCGTAGAGTGAAACCCGCCCGCCTTACTTCTGTAGCTTAGAATTGCCTCTGCGTCGGAAATACCCAGGCCGGGGAGTGCAAGTAAATCTTCCCGGGAGGCAGTATTAATATTTAATCCCGTCTGAAACAATTCTTCAAGAAAATCAAAGAACGACTGCGAGGATTCATTTTCTATATCGTCATATTCATATTCTGCCGAAAACAAAGTATCATTTGCCTGTGCCGGCAAATCGCACAGGATAAGAAGGCATAACAGAAAGCATAAAGCGAGTGATTTCACTTAAATGCGAATCCGGCACCGATAGAGTGAGAAATACCGAGCAGAGGATGTATGACAACTCCATAGTTTATGCGCGCATTGAGATACATTAACGAGAGACCGGTAGTATAGATACGGTTTGCAATATCAGCACCGCCTGCGAGCATAACTTCCGGAATTAAACTTATCTCCAGACCTGTATTGACAGCCGGGGTAAATCCTGTTTCCTTTTGAATCCTCAGATATATATTGGAGTTTTCTGATAATGCATATGCCCCTGCAAGAGCAAATGTTTGTCCGATCTGGTCATCAGTGTTTTTGTAACTTTGATTCCCCACGTTAAACAGGGAAGCGGCAACAGTAACATCCCGGGCAGGAGAATATGCGAAACCGGCGTTCAGAAGGAAAATTGCGGAGCTGCCGTATGTGCTGATATTAACACGTTTTACCATGAGGCCAACCCCTGCGGATATTCCGTGGATATCACCGGCAAGGGAAATCTGTGCATCTGTTTCGCGGTAAAGTTCAAAACCGAAAGTTGAGATAACAACCGCAGTATGAAGATTGTACAAGGTTGTTTCATATCCTGCCATGAATCCTGTTAATTCATTCAATCCAAAAGGGGAAGGAATATATGCAATGCCTGCTGAAGAGGGAGAATTTGTGTCATAAAGTGCCGGATTTGGCAAAGTTGAGAACACATCCTGATATTTAGCTGAAGCGGAAGAGGAAACAGAACTTTGGCGGGTTCCCGGATTGGTCTGAGCGTACAGGGAGGGGATTTTTATTGACCCAACACACAGCGTAAAAACAAGGAATATTGCAATATAAGGGTACCTCAAAGATTTTCCCTATTGATTCATGAATTTTTATGGATTAGATTTTTTCCTAAATTGCAGGCATGAAATATCTGAAAATAACAATTCCGGGAGCACACATGCTCAAAATTTTGCTCCTCCTGCTCTTATCTATAAACATGCTTCAGGCACAGGAACTTTCTGCAACTGTAACTGTAAATTATCAAAATTTGCCGATTGTCAATAAGGAAATTCTTGTGCGTTTTCAGAGCGATGTGGAGTCGTATCTCAATAACACCCGATTTACCGGAGGGGATTGGAATTACGATAAAATCCGCTGTTCATTTTCAATTTCATTCTTATCTGCCACCGATGAACAGAATTATCAGGCACAGTTGGTTGTGGTGAGCCAAAGACAAATCTACAAATCAGATAAGTTTTCTCCGATGCTCCGTGTATTTGATTCAAACTGGAATCTGCAATACGAAAGAAACCAACAGCTTTATTTCAGCCCGCAATTATTCAATTCACTCAGCAGTCTGCTGGACTATTATGCTTTTGTCATCATCGGGATGGATGAAGATTCATGGGAAAAACTTGCCGGTACAGAAAATTTTAAGCGCGCCGCAGATATTGTCAATCTTGGTGCTACATCCCGTTATTCAAAGGGATGGGAGTCAGTAACGGGAAGTTATAACCGCAAGGACTTAACCGATAATTTACTGAGTGAAAAATACAGAAGATTCCGTGAAGCGATAGCCGATTATCACCTGGGTGTTGATCTCTCAGTAAAAAACAGGAAAATGGCGCAGGACCGCGTTGTTAAGATGATTGATGCATTGGATGCCATCAAGTCTCAGATAGATTTACGGAGTGTTTATCCGAAAGCATTTTTTGATGCAAAAAACGGTGAGCTGGTAGAACT
>CAYYJL010000025.1:0-10704 GCA_964472245.1 uncultured Ignavibacteriaceae bacterium
CCCTCTAGCATCCCGATTTCTGACTTTCTGACCCGGTCACCGAGCAAAGCCCCACCGGAAAAAGGGGAAGTAGGATCTACAGCAATAATACCGACCTTGAGCCCCTTACTCAGATAATATTTTGCCAATTGATTAGTAATTGTACTTTTACCTGCACCGGGAGGTCCGGTAATTCCCACACGGTATGCCTTGCCGGTGGCCGGAAAAATTTCTTTAATTAGGTTTTCTGAAGCTGCGGAATCATGCTCAACCAGGGATATCCCGCGTGCGACACCTCTTTTATCCCCGGAGATTATCTTGTTTGCCAGTGTTAGGGTGTCAGTCATGAAAATAATCCATTTTTCAAAATGTACTCTTCCACTAACGGGGGAGTCATGTAGGTTATCGGCATATTATTCCAGAGGCGTTCCCGAATCAACGTGCTGCTGATCTCAATGTTGGGTGTGCTCAACTGTACTATTTTACCTAAACCTTTAAATTGCATTTCCTCCACATCTATGAAGGTTCTTTTAATTACTAGTATGGTTGCCAGCTCAAGGATACGTTCCGGGTCTTTCCAGTTGGTAAACGATGCAAATGTATCCTGACCCATGATGAGCTCCACCGTTCCGTAGATATCACAAAAATGAGATACCATATCCACGGAAAATGAAGTCCCTCCCTTACGTATTTCGTAATCGGAGACTTCAAAGTTCTTAAAATCATTCAAAGCCAATTCTGTCATACGGAGACGGTCTTCAGCGCTGGCTGTTTTACCTGATGTCTTAAAAGGGGAGATATTATTCGGCACAAATATTACTTTTTCCAATTTTCTTGCTTCAAAGGCAAAAAGTAAGGGGATTAAATGCCCGTAATGAATAGGATTAAAAGTACCCCCGTAAATTCCAATTTTAGCCACACAGCACCTTTGTGAGGATTTTACAAACTTTTAGCACAGATACCACTGATTATAAATAATGTTAAAAGAATAGTAAGATAAGCATCGTAAGCCGAAATTCATCGGTTTTAACACATATTTCAACAACCCACAGGACTTAAATTGCCGGATTCGGGTTGGGGAGTTAGATAAAAGCGAAATATTTACTAATTTCAGACAACAGATTTTACGGAGAAAGCACAGTAAAAAAGGTTAGTAATTTTTAATTGTTTTTTTCGTAAATTTAATGTTTGCTTTGAGAAAAATGCAAAAAACTGCATAAAAATCAAAGTTTTCCGGAATCTGAGAGTACGATGAGTTTGATTGTAAAAATTAGCAGTTTGGGTGCGGGCAGCAATGAACTTCAGTTTTCATTTAAACCCGAAGAGATTGGATTGCAGCCGCCTTTTACCGGAACCGGTACAATTAAACTTGATATGCAAAAAACTCATCATCAGTTAATTGTGAATACGGAGTTGGTTGTTCAGTATGACTCAATATGCGACCGCTGCGGAGAGAAAGTATTTTTATCACCGCAGTCTCAATTTAGTCTGGTATATATATTTGAAACTCCGGAGACTGAATCAGAAGATTTTAATGTTCGTTATCTTGCTCCGGAAACGGATAAGATAAATATGGCTCAGGAAGTATTTGATTACGCTCAACTGAGCATTCCCTTAAAAATTCTGTGTAAGGATGATTGCAAGGGGCTTTGCCGTTATTGCGGTATTAATAAAAACAGCGGTTCCTGTGAGTGTTCTGAATCTGAAAAAGGTTCGCTGTGGGAATCTGTTGAAGAATTGAAAAAGAAATTAAAGTATAATAATAAATCATAAGGATATATAATGCCAAATCCAAAACGTAAAATGTCTAAGACAAGACGTGATAAAAGAAGAACACATTATAAAGCATCTGCCTCAACACTTGGCAAATGCAGCAACTGTAATGAACTGAAACTTGCTCACCATGCCTGCCCGTCATGCGGGTATTACGACGGAAAATCGGTACTTCTTCCCGGTAAATAATTATACCGTCAATAATGTCTTCGGATAAACAGAAAAAAAGAATAGTTCTTGATGCATTGGGAGGCGATTATGCGCCTCTCAATGAAATTTTGGCTGTGGGCGATCTGATCAGGGAATATCCTGAAATTGATTTATATCTTAGCGGTGATAAATCACTCATCGAATCCACTCTGCAAGAACACAATATATCATTCCCTTCGGAAAAAATCATTCATGCATCTCAACGTATTGACATGTCTGATTCTCCTGTCTCTGCACTTAAGAAAAAACCTGACTCTTCAATCTCCGTTGGATGCAAATTCGTAGCCGACGGTAATGCCGAAGCATTTGTCAGTGCGGGTAATACCGGTGCAGTGGCAGCGGCTTCAACGGTTATTCTCGGAAGAATTCCGGGAGTTGAACGTCCGACCATGGGTACTTTTTTCCCCAATGAAACCGGAGTGAGTACCATATTTGATGTCGGCGCCTTTGTTGATTCAAAACCTCATCATCTGCTTGGTTTTGCACGGATGAGCAGTATATATCTTCGTGAAATCTACGGCATTCAAAATCCGTCCATTGGTTTGTTAACCGTGGGAGAGGAATCGGAAAAAGGGGGGAAAACAATTAAAGAAACCCATGCCTTACTGAAAAATTCCGGATTGAATTTTTACGGGAATATAGAAGGCAGGGATATATTAAAAGGTAAGGTTCACGTGGTATTATGCGACGGATTTGTCGGTAATATAGTTCTGAAATTTGGAGAGAGTTTTCCTAAATTTTTACGCCACATGCTTGTTGAATATTCTAAGAAGAGTTTTTTTCATAAATTGAAGGTAGGATTGGTAAAAGGTGTGCTTAAACAGGCGATGGCACCTCTAGATTATCAAACCTATGGCGGAGTCCTTTTATTGGGTGTAAATAATGTTAGTATAATCGGACACGGCTCCAGTACACCTTTGGCAATTAAGCATATGGTACTAAGGGCTAAAGATTGTCTTGATAAAAATTTGGTGGCAAAGATATCGGATGCTATTGCTAAATCAGCCGATACTGCTTTGCCTGAAAATCAGGAATAGAATGAAAAAAAGAGTAAATGCACAAATAACGGGCGTAGGAATGTACGTACCGGATGAAGTTTTAGATAATAAGTTTTTTGAATCTATCATTGATACTAATGATGAGTGGATAAGAACAAGAACAGGAATTTCCGAACGCAGGAGATTACGTGAAGGCGCAACAAGTGATTTGGCTACCGCAGCTGCCCGTGATCTTATGGAAAAACACAATATAAAACCGGAAGATATTGATGTTATAATTGTTGCAACAGTAACTCCGGATATGTTTTTCCCGGCAACTGCATGTTTGGTACAGAATAATCTTGGCGCAAAAAAAGCGTGGGGA
Source organism: uncultured Ignavibacteriaceae bacterium (assembly GCA_964472245.1). Taxonomy (GTDB): domain Bacteria; phylum Bacteroidota; class Ignavibacteria; order Ignavibacteriales; family Ignavibacteriaceae; genus H2-BAC3. Next base: position 3,325 of record CAYYJL010000025.1, read on the forward strand.
TTTGATCTTTCTGCTGCTTGTTCCGGATTCCTTTTTGCTTTGCAAACAGGTGCATCTCTTATTGAAGCCGGCAACTATAAGAAAGTTATGGTAATTGGCGCTGACAAAATGAGTTCTATCGTTGACTATAAAGATAGAAACACCTGCATTCTTTTTGGGGATGCAGCTGCAGCTGTTTTACTTGAACCGACTGAAGATGAAAACTTTGGCTTACAGGATTCCATTTTAAGAACTGATGGTTCCGGTAAAGAATCTTTATATATGAAAGGCGGAGGAAGCTTAAATCCTCCCACACATGAAACCGTAGATAAGAATCTGCATGTCCTTTTCCAGGATGGCAAAGCCGTATTCAAAGTAGCTGTAATGGGCATGGCAGATGTTTCTTATGAGTTAATGCAGAAAAATAATTTAACTGGTGATGATGTTGCTTATCTCGTTCCACATCAGGCGAACATGCGGATTATTGATGCTACTGCCGAAAGAATGGGAGTTACAAAAGATAAGGTAATGATAAACATTGATAAATACGGAAACACAACAGCCGCTACCATTCCACTTTGTTTGGTTGAATATTATCGTGCAGGAAAAGTTAAAAAAGGGGATAAACTGATACTTGCTGCATTCGGAGCCGGATTTACCTGGGGTGCTACTTATTTAGTCTGGAGTATGGATTAATGGGTAAAAGAGCTTTTCTTTTCCCCGGTCAGGGCTCACAGTATGTGGGTATGGCAAAGGATTTATACGATAATTCAGTTGAAGCCCGTGAGATGGTAAAGACCGCAGATAATCTTCTGGGTATACCACTTTCATATGTTATGTTCAACGGACCTGAAGATGAATTAAAACAGACAGAAATTACACAACCCGCAATTTTTTTGCATAGTGTTATAGTCGCAGCATTGATAAGAACTTTGGATAAAGATGCTGTTGCGGGGCATTCTTTAGGTGAATATTCTGCCTTAGTGGCTTCCGGTGCAATTCAGTTTCATGAAGCAATTAAACTGGTTAGATTCCGCGGACAGCAAATGCAGATTTCCGGTACAAATAATCCGGGAACAATGGCAGCAGTGGTTGGACTTGAAGGAGCTGTTTTGGATGAAATATGCAAAACCGCTTCCTCAGAAGGCATCGTACAATGTGCGAACTACAATTCACCCGGTCAGATTGTGATTTCCGGATCTAAATCAGGAGTTGCCAGGGCAATGCAGCTGGCTAAAGAACAAAAAGCAAAATTGGTTAAGGAACTTGTTGTTTCCGGTGCTTTTCACAGCCCTCTGATGCAGAGTGCAAAAGATGCACTGGGGACGGAAATTAATAATTATAATTTCTATGATGCCCGAGTACCTGTTTATGCTAATGTTACTGCCGAACCGGTAAGTGAAAAAGACTATTTTTCCGAATTGCTTTACAGGCAGGTGACTGAACCTGTGCTTTGGGAACAAACGATAAAAAATATGGTTAGGGACGGGTTCACTTCATTTGTTGAAGTTGGTCCCGGTAAAGTGCTGCAAGGATTAGTGAAAAGAATTGCCCCTGATGCAGAAATCAGCGGAATAGATAAATATACTGAATTGGAACAATATCTTTGAGTCAGGAAAAAGTAAAAAAGACTATTAAAGGATTATTTATTGATCCTGCACTCTTTACCTTCCCGTTTGAGTGTGATTGCTCGGGCGAGTGCTGCCACTACGGGGTTTATACTGACCGTGATGAGTGCAAGGTGATACTTTCCATGCAGGATGAAATCAAACAAAACCTGGATGAAACTCAGACCCCTGTCGTGGAAAAGTGGTTTGAGCCGGAAGAAGAAGATAAAGATTTTGCATCGGGTTTTGCGGTGGGAACTGAACTCCATAACGGAAAATGCGTATTTTTAGATAAAAAGGGGCTTTGTACCATTCAAAAGATTTCCATGCAAAAGCAGGAATTTAAATGGAAAAACAAACCAATTTATTGTATTTTGTTTCCATTAACTATATTTGAGAACACATTAACGATTGATAATGAACATATTGACCGGTTAAAGACCTGCAACAAGGCAAACCCGGTAACACCCATTTATAAATCTTGTGAGGCAGAAATACGCCACTTATTAGGTGACGACGGCTATGAGGAATTGCTCAGATATAAAATTGAATTAGAATCAGATTTGACAGGAAAAGAATGACGGAAAAAAATGCATTGGTAACGGGCGGCAGCCGTGGTATAGGAAAAGCAATTGTTGATGAACTGGTAAATGCCGGTTATAACGTTGTCTTTACTTATATGAGCTCAGCTGAAACCGCAAAGGCAATAACCGACTCATTTTCCGGAAGACCAAATAAAGTTTTAAGCATTAAAGCTGATGGTGCTAACCTTGACGAAGCTGAAGCCGCTGTTAAATTCTGCGTTGATCAGCTGGGCAGCGTGGATATTGTTGTTAACAATGCGGGGATTACCCGTGATAACCTTTTAATGCGAATGTCCCCGGAAGATTTTCAGGCGGTCATTAATGCAAATCTTAACAGTGTATATTACTATACAAAAGCAGCATCTAAATCAATGATGGGCAAAAGATGGGGCAGAATAGTTAATATTACTTCTGTTGTGGGTCTTATGGGAAACGCAGGCCAAAGCAATTACGCTGCTTCTAAAGCAGGTGTTATTGGATTCTCAAAATCTATGGCTAAGGAATTAGCTTCAAGAAATATTACCGTTAATTGTATTGCTCCGGGATTTATTGAAACCGATATGACCGCAAAACTGAAAGATGAACAGAAAAATGCTCTCTTTGGTGTAATTCCACTAAAAAGATTTGGAAATGTTAATGATATTGCAAAAGCAGTATTATTCCTTTGTTCCGAAGATGCTTCATATATAACGGGACAGACTTTAGCCGTTGACGGCGGAATGACAATGTAATTTACTCACAAAAAAAACAAATAGGAGACAGACATGGATGTCGAAGCAAAAGTAAAAGAAATCATTATGGATAAGTTAGGCGTGGAAGAGTCAGCTATTACTCTGGCCGCTTCTTTCCAGCATGACCTGGGAGCAGACTCACTTGATACCGTTGAGCTTATCATGGGATTTGAGACTGCTTTTAACATTCAGATTCCGGATGAAGAAGCCGAAAAAATCACCACCGTTGGTGATGCGGTTACTTATCTGCAATCCAAAGCTTCCAACTAAACATCATTTTCTTTAACCGCGGGATGAAGTTTACTTTATCCCGCCGGATATACCGGAGTGATTCTGAATAGACGGGTAGTGGTGACCGGTTTAGGCACTATAAATCCTCTTGGCTTAGATATTCCTTCATATTGGAATGCACTATGTGAAGGAAAAAACGGAGTATCGCTTATATCCCGGTTTGATACCGCGAAATTTGATACAAAGTTTGCAGCTGAGGTTAAGAATTTTGATGCACAATTGTATTTTGACAAAAAAGCTGTCAAAAGACTTGATTTATTTGCTCAATACGCATTGGCATCCAGCGACCAAGCTGTAAAAGATGCCGGTATTGAGATAAGTAAATTAGACCCCTACAGGGTGGGTATTGTTTACGGCAGCGGTATCGGGGGTATATATTCACTGCAAGAGCAGCACAGAAAGTATTTTACCGAAAATACCCCAGGGGTTATCTCTCCGTTTTTCATAACCATGATGATAGCTGATATTGCAGCTGGTCATATATCCATTAAACATGGTTTTAAGGGTCCCAATTATTCAACCACTTCCGCCTGTGCCACAGCAACACACTCTATTGCAGATGCGTATATGCTTATTCAGCGCGGCACTGCTGATATAATGCTTAGCGGAGGATCGGAAGCATCAATAACGGAAATATCAATCGGCGGGTTTAACGCAATGCGGGCTCTCTCCACCGATAATGATAATTATCAAACTGCCTCCAGGCCGTTTGATAAAAACCGCAGCGGTTTTGTAATGGGTGAAGGTTCAGGCACTATAATATTGGAAGAACTGGAACACGCACTCAATCGCGGGGCAAAGATTTATGCTGAAGTCTGCGGTATAGGTTTATCCGCGGATGCTTATCATATGACACAACCTCATCCCGAAGGGGAAGGTGCTGTAAAAGCAATGCAGAACTGTATTACCGAATCCGGATTATCCCTGAATGAAATTGATTATATTAATGCACACGGTACATCCACTCCTTTTAACGATGTAACGGAGACAAAAGCCATTAAAACAGTTTTTGGCCAGCACGCGTATGAATTAGTGGTCAGTTCGATTAAATCTATGACAGGACACCTGCTCGGTGCAGCCGGTGCAATCGAAGCGATAGCAACCATTCTGGCTGTTAAAAATGATATTATCCCGCCGACTATTAATTATCAAACTCCTGACCCGGAATGCGATTTAAATTATTCGCCAAATCAAGCCACTCGTAAAACTGTTCGTGCAGCCATCAGCAACACCTTCGGTTTTGGAGGGCATAATGCTTCAGTTATCTTTAAGAAGTATTTCTGATATATGTTTGGTTTTTTAGGGAAACTCTTCACTAAATCCTCCCGCAAAAGATACCTCACAAAAGAAAAAGTCAAAAGAATTGAAAAATTAACGGGGGAAAAAATAGTTTCCGATCTTCTTTTTTATGAAGCACTTACACATCGCTCCCAACTGGATCAGGTTAAGTTTAAAATCTCCAACGAACGGCTGGAGTTTTTGGGTGATGCGCTTCTCGGTTTTGTGGTTGCCGAAGTGCTTTCCGGTCATTTTACAGATAAAGATGAGGGCTTCCTCACAAGAGTTCGTGCAAATTTTGTAAACCGGCAAACCCTCTTTTCTGTTGCTTATAAAATCGGCATTCATGAACTGCTTTACATGAGTGATGAAATTAAACAGGATAACAACGGACCGGGTTTCCAAACTATAGTAGCAGACGCATATGAGGCGTTTTGCGGGGCAATATATTTAAACTATGGGCTGGAAAAAGCTAAAGATTTTATTCAAACGACACTCATTAATCCGAATCTTGAACTTGGGCTCCATCTGGTTGACAATAATTATAAAAGCAGATTGTTGGAGCTTATTCAATCCTTAAAATTGGAAATTCCCAGGTACAGGGTAGTGAAGGAGGACGGCCCCGAACATGACCGTGTGTTTACCGTTGAGGCATTAGTGGGTGAACAGGTTTTAGGTTTGGGAATCGGTAAAAACAAGAAGACGGCTGAACAGGAAGCTGCCAAAATTGCGTTTAATAATCTCACCTCAGCTGAAAAAGGTCATTAATTTTTTCCGGGCGGGTCATTGTCATACTTTCTCTCTTACGGACTCCGTATATTTACAATTTACTTTCTAAAAATTAATCTCTTAGTGTATGAACTCCTCAATATTTGATTACGATATTTTTGAAAACAGACATAACGCACCTTCTGATAAAGAAACCGCGTTAATGCTCAAACAGATTGGTGTAGATTCCCTTGAAACACTCATAGCTGAAACTATTCCCGCGACTATCCGGCTCAACGATGAATTAAATCTGGAATCAGGTATTTCTGAATATGACTATATAAATTATCTTAAAAATCTATCAGCAAAGAACCGGGTGTTTAAATCATATATCGGCATGGGTTATCACCCTACGATAACACCTGCAGTGATACAGAGGAACATTTTAGAGAATCCGGGTTGGTACACCCAGTATACTCCATATCAGGCAGAGATAGCACAGGGGAGATTAGAAGCACTGATTAATTTTCAGACCGTTATTACCGATTTAACCGGACTGCCGATAGCAAATGCCTCATTGTTGGATGAAGGTACAGCAGCAGCAGAAGCGATGCAGATGTTATATGCTCATTCAAGAGCGGCCAATCCGGCATCTGATACATTCTTTATTTCTGAAGATTTATTCCCGCAGACAAAAAGTGTAATTATCACCCGTGCAGAACCGCTCGGCATTAATATCGTTCAGGGAAATCTTGAAGCTGCATTAAAAACAGAAAAATTGTTTGGAGTAATTTACAGCTATCCTGATGGTTATGGCCAGGTAAATGATGTTGAAAAAATTCTGGCAGAGCTCAAGAAAAAAGGTATATACTCGGTAGCCGTTGCTGATTTACTTTCTCTCACTTTATTAAAGCCGCCGGGAGAGTTCGGTACTGATGTTGTAGTAGGCAACAGCCAGAGATTTGGTGTACCTATGGGCTTTGGCGGACCTCATGCAGCCTTCTTTGCTGCTAAAGAAGATTTTAAACGGCTCTTCCCCGGAAGAATAATTGGTATATCAGTGGACGCAGATGGAAATCCGGCATACAGGATGGCGTTGCAGACAAGAGAGCAGCATATCAGACGGGAAAAGGCAACAAGCAATATTTGTACAGCACAGGTGCTGCTGGCCGTGATGGCAGGTATGTATGCTGTATACCATGGTCCCGAAAGATTGAAGAAAATTGCCATTAAAATTCATTCGATAGCATCCGCATTTAATCAGGAATTGAATGCCATGGGATATACCCAGATTAATACAGATTTCTTTGACACATTGCGTATATCCGTTTCTGAGGTTGAAGCTAATACGTTGATGAAGGAATCGGAAAAAAACGGTATTAATCTCCGCCGTATTGACCCATCCACTATTGGTATCTCATTCAATGAAACCACCTCATTGTTAGACTTTAATACACTGTTAAATATTTTTGCCGGCGTTAAAAACAAAACTGTTCAGCCAAAACTTAAAAATGATTTTAATTCTTCCGTTACCTTTGATAATAAATATATACGGACGAGCAAATACTTAACAAATCCTGTATTTGAAAAGTACCATTCTGAACATGAATTTCTACGTTACGTAAAAGGTTTGGAAAACAAGGATTTATCGCTTACCACTTCAATGATTGCATTGGGTTCCTGCACTATGAAGCTTAATGCATCCGCAGAAATGCTTGCGTTAACTTTCGATGGATTTTCTGCTATACATCCTTTTGCACCATCTTCTCAAACTGAAGGGTATGCTGAACTTATTGCAAATCTGTCTCAGGCTTTATCTGTCATCACAGGATTCAGTGGAGTATCGTTACAGCCGAACTCCGGAGCGCAGGGTGAGTATGCCGGACTGATGGTCATCCGCCAATATCATATAGCGAAGGCGGAAGGGAAAAGAAATGTTGTACTCATCCCATCATCTGCCCACGGAACAAATCCTGCAAGTGCTGTAATGGCAGGAATGAAAGTGGTGGTAGTTGAGTGTGATGAAAAGGGGAATATAAATGTAGCAGATTTACAGAAGAAAGCTGAACAGCATAAAGAATTCCTGAGTGCATTAATGGTAACATATCCCTCAACACATGGCGTGTTTGAAGAATCAATCAAGCAGGTGTGTGAGATAGTGCATGAAAACGGCGGACTTGTATATATGGATGGAGCAAACAT
>CAYYJL010000025.1:10714-12808 GCA_964472245.1 uncultured Ignavibacteriaceae bacterium
CTAACCAGTCCGGCAGCTATTGGTGCAGATGTCTGCCACCTGAATTTACATAAAACATTTGCAATACCACACGGCGGCGGGGGACCGGGCATGGGGCCGATTTGTGTGAATGATTTACTGAAACCATTTCTGCCGGGACATCCGGTGGTACAAACAGGCGGCACCTCAGCCATATCGGCAGTTAGTTCAGCACCTTATGGCAGTGCCAGTATTTTAATTATTTCACTCGGTTATATAATGATGCTGGGTAAACACGGATTGACAAACGCAACCAGATATGCTATACTTAATGCAAATTATCTTAAGTCGCGTCTGGAAAGCTATTACAAAGTTTTATATACCGGTACAAAAGGCAGAGCAGCACACGAATTAATTTTTGATATGCGTGATTTTAAGAGAACTGCCGGCATTGAAGTTGAAGATATCGCTAAGAGATTGATGGATTATGGTTTTCATGCGCCGACCGTTTCTTTTCCTGTTGCAGGTACATTGATGGTTGAACCAACAGAAAGTGAATCTAAATCTGAATTGGACAGATTTTGCGATGCAATGATAAGCATACGCCAGGAGATTGCTGAAATTGAAACGGGAAAATATACACAAACAGAAAACGTATTAAAAATGGCACCTCATACACAAAGGGCTGTCGTTAATGATAACTGGAACAGAGCATACACCCGGGAAAAAGCTGCTTTCCCGATTCCGTTTGTAAAAAGCAAAAAGTTTTGGCCTTCGGTTGGAAGGGTTAATAATGCTTATGGTGATAGAAATTTAGTCTGCACATGTCCTGATGTATCGGAATATATGCAGGAATCAGTTGAATCATAATTAAGGATTATCCCAGATGCAATTAAAAGATTATTGTGATATATTAAAATCTGTTAAATCCATAGCGGTTGTGGGTATATCGGATAAACCTGACCGTGACAGCGGTCAGATAGCACTGATGCTGAAAAATAACGGATATAATGTTGTTGGAGTCCATCCGAAACTGAAAGATGTATTTGGCATTCCGGTATATTCTTCACTAAAAGATATCCCGCATGAGGTGGATCTGGTTGATGTATTTTTGAATTCGGAAAGAATTCCCGAACTTCTGCCCGATGTAAAAGATATTGCTCCAAAATATCTTTGGCTTCAGCTTGGGATTACAAGTCCTGAGGCCGAAAAAGAAACTGCAGAATCAAACATCGGATTTATTCAGAACAGATGTATTGCAGTGGAATTCAGAAATTGCACAGCACTCAAGGGGTTAAACTGAGAAACCGGGTTCAGCATCTGATGCTGATTCTGGTACTGACCGTTATGTGCGGAGCGGCTCCTGCACAATCAATAGATTCGTTACGAATGCACATGCCATTAATTGTGGATTCAATTGTAATCAGGGGAAATACAATAACTGAGCCGGATATTATTCTAAAAGAACTTCCTTTTGCGGCAGGTGACACGGTCACCAGGAAAACTCTCGAATTTGCTGAAGAGCGAGTATTCAGTCTCGGGATATTCAATCAGGTTAAAATGTTTCTGGTAGGGGAAAACACTTCAGCAGTTTGCTCAATTATTGTCGAAGAAAGCTGGTATATATATCCGCTCCCGTTTCTCGACCTAAAAGAAGGGGACTGGAACAAGGTTTCCTACGGAATGAATATTCTCATAAAAAATTTCAGGGGAAGGAATGAGGATTTATCATTCACCTTTGGACTCGGTTATGATCCTTTTTATTCTATAACATACCAGAAACCGTATCTTATCCGCAGTGAGAATATCAGTTTTTATTTTTCTTCCCAGTATTCTAACATTGCAAATAAAAGTATTGAAGCTGAGTTATTAACCGGCAAGGAGTTCTCCTACAAGTTCTTTTTGGTTTCCGTGGGTGGAGGTAAAAGGTTTGATCTCTATAACCGGGTTGATATGTTTTTAAATTACTTATATGTAAAATCTGATTATACCATACCGGGTATTACCGCAACAGGAAATCAGAAGGATTATATACCGTCTGTTAACTTCGGGTTTACTCACGACTCAAGGGACCTGAAGCAGTTCCCCGATAACGGATTATTTTTTAACTCCATATTTCAGTTTAACGGTCTTGGC
>CAYYJL010000026.1:0-12359 GCA_964472245.1 uncultured Ignavibacteriaceae bacterium
GAGGCATGTCTTGGGTGCCATCCGGACGGCAGAGGGGACGGAGCATTTAACCATGGTATTTCAAACTTTCCTTTAACGGGGGCACATACCTCAACTGATTGTGCTGACTGCCACGTTACGGGTTTTACCCAGGCACCTCCTGTTTCGTGCAGTTCGTGTCATGCTGCAGTTGTTAACCAGGCAACCAATCCAAACCATCAGGCAGCGGGCTTTACGGGAGAGTGTACAGAATGCCACACCACAGATATATGGAAACCGGCAAACTTTGATCACACTGCAACAGGATTTACACTGACAGGGGCACATTTGAATAAAGATTGCAACAGCTGCCATGCATCGGGTTATGCATCATTGCAGCAGACATGTATAACCTGTCATCAATCGGATTTTAACGCGAGTGTTAACCCCAATCATCAGTCAGCAGGATTTAATCAGCAGTGTGAAAACTGTCATACCTCATCAGTTTGGAAACCTGCCAATTATGATCATACAACAACAGGGTTTGCGCTAACAGGGGCACATGCAAATAAAGATTGTAACTCATGCCACAGCACCGGATATGCAACAACTTCTTCAAATTGTGTAAGCTGCCATGAGCAGGAATATGCTGCTACCACAAATCCTAACCACGCAGCGGCATCTTTTCCGCAGCAATGCGAAACATGCCATAATTCTGCCGCATGGACACCTGCAACTTTTGAGCATGATGCGCAGTATTTTCCTATATACTCAGGCAAGCACCGGAATGAATGGAATGCCTGCAGTGATTGCCATACAAACGGATCCAATCTGGCGGTATTCTCCTGTATAACCTGTCATGAACATAATCAAAACAGCATGAATCAGGAACATCAGGGAGTCAGCGGGTATATATATGCGAGCGCAGAGTGTTTTGCATGTCATCCGGACGGCAGCGGTGAAGGTGCTTTTAACCATTCGCTTTCGGCTTTTCCGCTTTCAGGTGCTCATAGCACTGTTCAGTGCAGTTCATGCCATACAAGCGGATATGCTAATACAAGTTCGGTTTGTTATGATTGTCATACAAATGCTTATAATTCAGCACAGAATCCGAATCATCAGAATGCAGGAATTCCACAAACTTGTGCAACCTGCCATACAGCGGCTGCGTGGATACCCTCATCCTTTGATCACGGAACCACAACCTTTTCCTTAACGGGTGCACATACAAGCGCACAATGCATGGATTGTCATGAGGGGAATCTGACCAGTGCAGCTGCAGAGTGCAGTTCCTGTCACCAGCAAAATTATAACCAGGCAACCAATCCTAATCATCAAACCTTGCAGCTATCTTCCGAGTGCAGCAACTGCCACACCACGAACGCAGGATGGCAGCCGGCTACTTTCAGTGTTCACAATAGTTTTTATGTGCTGGCAGGACGTCATGCACAGATTCAAAATAACTGTGCAGACTGCCATAATGGCAATTATACGAATACACCAAACACTTGTTATGGATGCCACCAGACAGATTTTAATACTGCAAATCCTCCCAATCACCTTGCAGCCGGTTTCCCACATGAGTGTGAAACCTGTCATGGCCAGAGTGCGTGGACGCCTTCTACATTTAATCATGATTCGCAGTATTTTCCTGTCTATTCCGGCAAACACAGAAATGAATGGAATACCTGCAGCCAGTGCCATCCCAATGCATCAAACTTTGCAGTATTCACCTGTATATCCTGCCATGAGCATAATCAAACCAGTATGAATCAGGAACACCAGGGGGTTGCAAACTATCAGTATAACAGCAATGCATGTCTTAGCTGCCACCCGGACGGGGATGATTTGTTGGTCCCTCACAAAAAGAAAACAGATTTGTGATGAATTATACAGCTTATACCAAATATATCATGCCATTGGTGCTCATCATCTGTATGCAGACACTATTTGCACAGGATTCTTTTCGGATGACGGGGAGAGTAACGTATACAACTTCCCAGAATATATATGCTGAATTTTCTTCAACAGAAGGGATAACAGCAGGAGATACGCTTTTCATTATGCTGAAAGGCAGGTATATACCCGCAGTTTTGGTAAAATTCGTTTCATCCAGATCCACAGCAGGTCCGGCGATAGACGGCCATGTTCTGAAAAAGGATGATACTTTGTATGCGTTTGTGAGCCCACCGGCAGAAAACCGGGAGACTGCCGAGATCGTTACCGAGCCGCCTGCCAAACCCACTGCTGCACAAGATACATCAGGGAGTATTGTTTCCGGAGAACCCAAAAGTTCAACTTCGCAAGCTGCAAGTATAAAAGGGAGGGCAAGCATTCAATCCTCATCCAGCTTTGTAAACGGGGGGACGGAAGATGACTTACAGCGATGGAGATATACGCTTGCCGTTGAGGGACAAAATACAGGTATTACCGGCTTAAGCTTCAGAACATATATGAATTTTGCTTATAATACACGTGACTGGGCACAAATTAAAGATGCACCGTTAAACAGAGTGCAGTTTTATGATATAAACGTGAGTTATACACCGGATTCACTTTCCAGGATAACCGGCGGAAGATATATAAACCCCAGGACTGCTAATATAGGTGCAGTGGATGGTGTTCAGTATGAGCGGTCGTTTTCAGAATGGAATGCAGGAATATTTGCAGGTTCACGCCCATCGCCGATTAATTATGGATTTGATGCAAAACTATTCCAGTCAGGAGTATATATAAACAGGCAGGATACGCTTGCTGCCGGAATAATGGAAAATACCATTGCTGCTGCGTTGCTGACCAACAACTTTGTGACGGACCGCAGATTTATTTACCTGCAGCACAGCAGTTATCTGCTGCCAACGGTGAACCTTTTTGTTTCATCCGAAGCAGATTTTTACAAAAATATTTCAGGAACAAGTACCGCTTCTCCGGAGCTGAGCAGTTTATATATATCGCTCAGAAGCAGGATAGCTTCCGGATTAAACACCCTTCTATCGTATGATGCAAGACGCAATGTAATGTATTATGAGACATATAAAAATTTTATTGACAGTCTGTTCAGTAACGAACTCCGTCAGGGGGCAAGGGCATCAGTCAGTTACCGGGCAGGCAGGGGATTGATGTTGAACTTTTCCGGCGGGTACAGGTTTAAGAAAGGGGATAGTAAAAGTTCTGCCAATTATTCCGGGTTTATTTCATATTACGGTGTCCCGTATATATCTGGCAGCGCATCGTATAATTTCACCCAGCTCAGCTCATCATATGCTAATGCTGTAAACCACACGATTACATACAGGAATGATATAGCGGGAGGAGTATCCTATTCTGCCGGTTACCGGTATCTGAAATACAATTATTCCGGCAGAGCATCGGCGAGTACACAAAATATAGTTTTTGGAGATATGAACTGGAATTTTTCCGGAAAAAGTTATCTGACGTTGTCAGTCGAAGAAGCATTTATCGGTAAAATGGCTGCAGGCAGAGTTTACATTGATATTACTACACGCTTTTAAAGTATTTCCTGTACCGCTTTGGAATTGCCCCCAAGCTTAAAAATTTGTATTTTGCATAAATATGAACATCCATGAATATGTCGGTTCCTTGCATATGCACTCTGTCTTTTCGGACGGTTCCGGGGAAGTCAGGGAAATTATCAGGTTTGCACAGGAATCGGGGCTGGATTTCATTATGTTGACGGACCACAACACGTTGCGGGCCAAAGAGGAAGGTTATGAGGGTTTTTATGAAAATACGGCACTTATTGTGGGGTATGAGATAAATGACAAGGAAAATAAGAATCATTATCTCGCTTTTGGAGTAGATAAAACGTTTTCTACCAGACTGCCTGCCAGGGAATATGTTAAATTGGTTAAAGAAGAGGGGGGAATTGGATTTTTAGCACATCCTCATGAAAAAAGAACTGCCCTCAAGGATCAGCCGCCATTCCCCTGGACCGAGTGGGATACCGAGGATTTTACAGGCATAGAAATTTGGAATCATATGTCCGTCTGGATGGAGAACCTCACAGAGGAGAATAAGTACCAATCCTTTATTCATCCCTTAAAAACGGTTAAAATGCCCCCGGAGGAAACCCTACGGCTGTGGGATGAGCTGAGCATGACCCGTAGAGTGGTTGGAATTGGGGGAGTAGATGCGCACGCGCACAAAGTTAACCTCTTGGGTATGCTGGAAGTTGAAGTTTTCCCGTATAAAGTGTTGTTCAAGTCCATAAGAACCCATATTTTTACGGATGGAAAATTCGATTATTTGAATAAAAACGAGTTTTCCCGGTTCCGGACCGCGATCTTTGAATCCTTAAGGACTGGCAAAACCTTTTTCGCAAATCACTATTTGGGTGATGCGAAGGGATTCAGATTTTGGTGTGTTTCCGGTGGAAATGAATATTTGAGTGGTGCTGAGCTGCAAATGTCTCATCCCGCTGCACTCTATATCAAAATCCCCGGTTCAGTTAAAAGCAAAACCAGGATTATCCGTAATGGAGTGGTTGTTTTTGAAACCGAAGAGTTTGAAACAGAGTTTGCCGTAACCGAACCGGGTGCTTACCGCACAGAGGTGGTTCGCGGAAACAGAGGATGGATATTCTCTAATCATATAAGAATTTTAAATAATTAACAGGATCAGATAGCATATATGCTCAGAAAGAAAAAAGACTTCACCAAGAAAACGGAAAATAAGCCGCAAGGAATGACGGCAAAATTTTATGAAGCACAGGCATGGTTTGAAAAATTCCAGAGAGAAGTAATCATCGGCGCAGTTGTATTGGTTGTTGCCGTTGGTGCTTTTTTCCTGATGCAGTATTACAAAGGGCTTGACAATGAAAAAGCAAGTCTGGAACTCGCCCGTATCATCAGTATATATGACAGCGGCTCTTATGTAGAAGCAATTGACGGAAGACCCGGCGCCAATATAAAGGGACTTAAAACGCTTGCTGATCAGTACGACGGAACCGAAAACGGAGAAACCGCAAAGATTTATCTTGCTAATAGTTACTATGCACTCGGGAAATACGAAGAAGCAAAAAACTATTATGACGATTATTCCGGTGATAATAAAATGCTGAAAGCAGCTGCTTATGCCGGTTTGGCTGCCTGTTATGAAGCTGAAAAAAACAGCGAAGAAGCTGCATCTTATTATATAAAAGCAGCTGATGTTACTGATGATGCTGTCTTCAAACCGCAATATTTATTATATGCCGGTATCAATTATCTGCAAACCGGTGAAAAAGAAAAAGCAGAAAAACTTTTTAAGACCGTTAAGAAAGATTTCAAAAACTCTGCATTTGTACGGGATATTGACCGATATCTGGCACAAGTGCAATAATTGACAATATCATACGGAGGCTCGAATGAAAAAACTTTACCTGGTACTCGCTGTAATTATTGCTTGTACTTTCACTGCTGAAGCCCAGCTCAATGTAAAAGGATTAGGAAACCTCTTCGGTGTAGGTTCCACCCTGCCGGATTCACTCCGCCCTTACAGAGGCGATTATGGATCACGTACAGTACATTTTGCAGGTGATATGGATGGTGACGGTAAAAAAGAATTTATCACAACAGACTATACCAATGGCGGACGTGTTCACGTTTGGGAACTGGCAGCTGCCGGTACGCTTGAATTGGTTTGGTCATCAAAAACCCGTTCAGGAGTTTCTTCCGGAAGCACCCCCCGCTGGGTGAGAACCGGTGACCTTGATGGTGACGGTGCTAAAGAAATTATTTTTCCTTTAACAACCGGCTCCACTGATTTTGAAGTTGAAGTTTACGAATATGCCGGCGGCGATAACAATTACGGTACTGAACCTGCTTTTGTACTGCCGATGAATTATTTTGCTGCTCAGGGTACAGGAAACTTCAGAACCAATCGCGAAGTTGCTACTGTTGCCGATTTTGACGGTGACGGTTTTGATGAATTGATTATGTCCAACAGAGACCACAGCGTTTATGTGCTTGGCGTTGTTGGCGGATTCCCCGGTTTTGCAAGCTGGCAGCTTGAGGGTGGTGACCCTGCAGTTGTAACCGCCAACAGCAAAACATTCTCTGTTTCTCACTGGCATTCACAGCTGGCTGATTTAGCAGGAAATAACAAACCGGTTATCGTTAATATGCACTGGAACTATATGGGATTCTGGGCAATCAAACCAAACGGAACTGATTCCTACTCTTATCCTGATACCGGAATTGCAGGTTACTATTCAGAAGTTACACGCGGAACACTTGGTGATCATGTTGGTTACATGGGTTATACCGTTGCTGACCTGGATGGAGACGGCAGTGACGAAATAGGCGCTGTTCTTTATGGCGGTGATTCACTCACGTATTCCCTCGGTGCTTTAGATTTTGGTCCGGCAGACAGTACTTTACATGTATTTAACCCCTCCAAATTCGGTGTTATTGCAAAAAATGCATGGACAGCAGGCGGCGGAACAACCGGTTCTTTCTGGGGTATCGGATCCGGCGATTTTAATGGAAATGGCCGCGATGAAATTCTGCTTGGCGGAACTAACGGATACAATATTGTAGCTGTTGAGTATAATGGCTCCGGCAGCTTATTGGATGAAGCAAATTATTCCAAAACAGTAGTTTACAAAGGTGTTGAGCCATATATATGGGCATTCACAGATTTATATGATTCGCTTGGAACAATAGTTGATACATTAAAATCAGAAGCTCCGTTTATTTCCAAATTCAGCAAACCATTTGATTCTGACGGTAACGGCAAAATGGAAATTGCTGCTTCTTACCAGAGCGTGTATGATTCGCTTTCAACCAGAACATATACCTTCAATACTGCTGACTCAACCTATTCATTGACGAATACGGTTAAAACCCAGAATGACAGAAGATATACGTTTATTGTGTTTGAAGCTACAACTACC
The DNA here is from genome assembly GCA_964472245.1 of uncultured Ignavibacteriaceae bacterium. Classification (GTDB taxonomy): domain Bacteria; phylum Bacteroidota; class Ignavibacteria; order Ignavibacteriales; family Ignavibacteriaceae; genus H2-BAC3. Next base: position 6,854 of record CAYYJL010000026.1, read on the forward strand.
GGATTAGAACCGAAAGAACTCAATTTCATTAGTCCTGAAGATTATGAACTTGCACAGAACTATCCTAATCCGTTTAACCCGACCACAACCATAAGATTCAGCTTGCCGCTTGATAAAAAGATTTCATTGACCATCTATGATATGCTGGGCAATGAAGTTAAAACTTTATTTAGCAATCAGGAAATGGCAAAAGGCGCTTATGAGTTAACCTGGGATGGAACATCCAACGCAGGTTCCAAAGTTGCAAGTGGTAACTATATCGCAGAACTGAAGTTTGGTAATTTCACCAAAACTATCAAAATGCAGCTTCTTAAATAAGAAAACTCCTTATCAAAAGAAAAGCCCCTGTTCGTATATACGGACAGGGGCTTTTTAGTTTTAAAATTAAAAACCCCGGTGCAGTGACCGGGGCCTTATAAGAAAATTATTACAGGTAATTCTGTTAAACTTCCATTACTTCTTTTTCCTTGTGTGCAAGGATATCATCAATCAATTTGGTATGATCGTTTGTCAAGGTTTGAACTCTGTTTTCAGCGTTCTTCAGTTCATCTTCAGAAAGTTTTTCATCCTTCTGTTTTCTTTTCAGGTGCTCATTTGCATCCCTGCGGACGTTACGGATTGCTATTTTACATTCCTCACCGAATTTTTTCACCAGTTTAACTAACTCTTTTCTGCGCTCCTGAGTCAGCGGGGGAATGGGAATTTTCAGATTGGTCCCGTCATTCATCGGGTTTAAGCCCAGATTTGCCTCCTTGATTGCTTTATCAATGTTCTGGAGCATTGTCTTATCCCAAGGGGTTACAGACAATGTATGAACATCAAGTACGGTAACGTTGGCAACCTGTTTAAGAGGGGAGATTGTTCCGTAATAGTCAATCTTGATTGTATCCAGCAACGCTGTTGTTGCTTTACCGGTACGCACTTTAGCCAGCTCGCTGCGCAGTGCATCCAGGGATTTATCCATTTTATCTTTAGCTTCTGCTACTATTTTTTCCATAAATACCTCAAATTTCTCCTGTAAAAATACGCCTTACATCAGTCTTTAACAACAGTTCCCACATTTTCCCCGGAAACCAGCCGGAGTAAATTGCCCGGTTTGTCCATATTAAACACCACCATAGGAAGGTTATTTTCCTGGCAGAGTGAAACAGCGGTTAAATCCATAACCCTGAGATTTTTCTTTAATATATCCAGATAGGAAATGGATTCAAATTTGACTGCCTGCGGATTTTTCTCAGGATCGGAATCAAAGATACCGTCCACGCGGGTTCCTTTAATGATGATATCTGCCTGAATTTCCACAGCGCGCAGAGAGGCGGCGGTATCCGTGCTGAAATAGGGGTGACCTGTGCCGGCACCAAAAATGACAACGCGTCCTTTTTCTAAATGGCGTATAGCCCTGCGGCGTATATAAGGTTCAGCAATTTCATGCATCTGAATGGAACTCATCAGCCGCGTATATGCCCCTTTGCGTTCAATGGCATTTTGCAAGGCCAGGGAATTAATCAGGGTGGCAAGCATACCCATTTGATCACCTGTAACTCTTTCAATACCCTGATCGGTTGCGCTCAAACCGCGGAAAATATTTCCTCCTCCAATGACAATGCCAACCTGAACTCCGACATCATGAATCTTCTTTACTTCGTCGGCAAAAAAACTGAGTACTTCGGCATCTATTCCAAAACCTTTTTCACCCATGAGGGATTCTCCGCTTAATTTAAGAAGAACTCTTTTGTATTTTAATGAACTCATGTGAGTGTATATCCTTATAAAAAAAAAGGCCTTAGTATTACTAAGACCTTTTTGTGGTACATAAATTATTCTTTGGGGTCACTGAGGTTATAACGGACAAAGGAGTTTATCTTTACTGATGTTCCGTTTGCTTTGTTATAGTCACTGATCAAATCTTTAATCTGTTTTGAGTTTTCACTGAAGTAAGACTGCTCAAAAAGGCAGATTTCCTGAAAATACTTATTCAGTTTGCCTTCAGCAATTCTTTCAATGATGTTGTCCGGTTTCTTTTCCTGTCTTGCGATATCACGGTAGATATCCAGTTCTTTTTCAATCAAGGTTTTGTCTACTTCATCGCGGTAAGTAACAACCGGATTCATAGCCACTGCCTGGATTGCAATGTTTCTGCCAAGTGCAACAAAGCTTTCAACTTTGTCTGCCGGCAGATTATCGTAATTAACCAAAACACCAAGACGTGAGCCGTAGTGTATATAATCTATTACTGCACCGCCTGCATTTTCAATACGGCTGAGACGGGAAACAACTGTTTTTTCTCCTACTTTGCCTGCAACAGCGGAAAGTTCACCTTCAAATTCGGCTACTTTGGAAGAAAGTTCTTCCGGAGAAGCAGCTTTTGATTCATAAGCTTTATTAACTGCATATTCAGCAAATTGTACAAAGTCAGCAGATTTTGCAACAAAGTCTGTTTCGCAATTAATTTCCATAAGAACAGCTGAAGAATAATCCGGTGCAACTTTTGCGATAATAATACCTTCATTGGTTGCTTTGTCTGCACGTTTCATTGCAACAGCAGCACCTTTTTTACGGAGAATTTCCACAGCTTTTTCGAAATCGCCCTCTGCTTCGATGAGAGCTTTTTTACAATCCATCATTCCTGCGCCTGTTTTGTTGCGCAGTTCATTTACCTGAGATGCGGTTACGTTCATATTTTTCCTTATCTGATTCTTTTAGTTGGAAGATTTGCCTTCTTTTGCAGCTCTTTCTGATTCAGCTGCCTGCTCGGCTTTCTCTTCCTTCGACTTCATATTTCCCTCAATAATTGCATCGGCAATTACCTTAGTAACAATTTCAATGGTCTTTACTGCATCGTCATTTGCCGGGATTACATAGTCCACGGTATCAGGGTCACAGTTGGTATCAACGATTGCAAATACGGGGATGTTTAATCTTTTTGCTTCCTGAACGGCAATTGCTTCTTTTTTGATATCAACAATAAATAATGCGTTTGGCAGGCGGGGCATAGATTCAATACCTTCAAACACTTTTTTCAGTTTAGCTTTGTCGCGGGTAAGGAACAAGCGTTCTTTTTTAGTACGCATTTCAAATGTTCCGTCAATTTCCTGCTTTTCAATGCCCTGAAGACGTTTAATACTTTTACGGATGGTAGAGAAGTTTGTGAGCATACCGCCAAGCCAGCGCTCGGTAACCCAGTTCATTTCGCAGCGGCGTGCTTCAGTTTCCAGAATATTTTTTGCCTGTTTTTTGGTACCGACAAAAAGAATTCTGTTGCCCTGAGCAACAAACTGAGACATGATGCCTGCAACTTCTTCTAAGAGTGTTTGTGTTTTTTTGAGGTCAATGATATGAATCCCGTTTTTTTCCATAAAGATATATGGTTTCATTTTGGGATTCCAACGACGGGTAAGGTGACCGAAATGCGCGCCGGCTTCCACCAACTGCAATAAATCGAGTTTTGCCATGTTTTTTTTTCCTGTTATTCTTCTACTTTTATCAACTTTACCTTGGAGCGGCTTTTCAGCTTCCCGGAACCGGAGGTTCCGGGTCAGCTACCCGCACAGGCGGTAAATCAAAAAGTATGTTTGATGTATAGAGTGAATTAAAAAATTATCTCTTGGAGAACTGGAATCTTTTACGTGCTTTGGGGCGTCCGTATTTCTTTCTTTCCACCATTCTCGGGTCGCGTCTGAGCATTCCTTCCGGTTTCAGCTTAGTCCTGAATTCAGGGGTGAAATCAACCAGTGCTCTGGAGATGGCCAGTCTTAATGCCTGACTCTGTCCTGTTAAGCCGCCGCCTGAAAGGTTTGCGGAAAGGTCGTATTTACCAGACTCTCCGGTGAGTGCAAAAGGAGACAGTATATCATTTCTGTGGATATCCTGTGTAAAGTACTTGTCAAATTCGCGGCCATTAATTGTAACTTTACCGGATCCGGATTTAATGATAAGACGGGCTACTGATGTCTTTCTTCTGCCGATATAAATTTTTTCTGTCATGTAATCTCCGTTAGAAACTTAAATTCTCAGGTTTTTGGGCCGAGTGAGGATGGTCAGATCCTTTGTAAACTTTTAATTTTTTGATTAGCTTATTGCCTAATCTTGTTTTCGGGAGCATTCCGCGAACTGCCATATGGACAATTCTTTCAGGATGTTTTTCGCGGACATCTTTTACCGACTGCTTTTTTAATCCGCCCGGATATCCTGAATAGTGAAAATACTCTTTCTGAGCTTCTCTTTTTCCTGTGAGAACTATTTCTTCGGCATTAATGACGATAACATTGTCGCCAGTATCCATATTTGGGGTGAAAACGGCCTTATCTTTGCCGCGGATAATGCGCGCAACTTTTGAAGCAAGACGGCCTAATACTTTGCCTTTTGCGTCAACAATAAACCACTTCTGATCTGCATCAGCAGGTTTTATAAAACTTGTCATTTTTTCCTGTTTCACAGTATTCTCCTGAGGACGAAATTATTTTTATCAAAGATTACTAAATTACCGCTAATTACATAAAAAGTCAAACTATTTTTATTTGTTACATTTTTTTCCGCTAGCAGGGGGCCTTTAGTTTACTGCTGTCAACTAAATTTTGCAGGGAAGCGGAACCAAAGTGTTTTGATCTATTCAGGCACAAGCGGCACTGCTTACCTCTGCCCGGAAGTTAAGGGGAATAGTATGTATTATTGCAGGACTTGGAAATAATGCCGAGTGTTTAGGGGATATTTAAGTCAGGTTTTGTAATAAGCCGGGGAGCCGGATTTATAGATAACTTCATAATTTTGCAGGATGTTCTGCCGGAACTCCTCAGGGATTCTTGCCCAGTCTCTGAGTTCAACCAGGATGGGGATGTTGCTGTCACGAATTTTCTCTATGATGCAGCTGAGTTTCTCCGCAGGTAGTTTGGAAAGGTCTGGAGTTCGAAGCACAAGATCCAAATCGCTTCCTTTGTGTGAGGTACCATTGATTCTGCTCCCATATGCCCAAATTTCAAACTCCTCATCTATACTAAGAAAAATGGAGATCAATTCTTCTTTATAAGCAGGATTCAAAATCATTTATTATTTAATCCCGTGCTTTTTCAGACTGGAAATTAGAGATCTCGAGTCAATGATAAACTTAGGAAGAGTCTCAAGTATCTCATCTGCAAATTCTTCACCGTAATCATGCGCGGAACGATTACGTATATCACGATAACTGAGCCAATTTCTCCCTTCGCTTTCAGTAATGATGTTACGAAGCACCGCATTCCTGAAAACATCTTTAAATACCATCTCATCCACACTTTTAGGAAAGTCAGTATACTCTTTCAACTTTTTTCTTACTAGTTTGCCGCTTTGTTCAAGTATCAGTTCAAATTCTTTAACACAGGCAGTTCTGAAAACATCATAATCAGGATGTTCCGATGAGATGCCTGCTAAAACACTCTGAGCTCTTTCAAGTGTAGCCAAACAGTTTTCAATAAATTTTGTTTCCAGTCTCATGCTTGCAAATATACCAATATTTATTTTGCATCCAAGTACC
>CAYYJL010000027.1:0-12346 GCA_964472245.1 uncultured Ignavibacteriaceae bacterium
AATTGGTACCTTACAGCTATTACAGCACATTCAGGAAAATGGTAAAGACGAAATCGAAAAAAATATTTCTTGCTGTTGACAGATCATCGCAGGTTTATGCAGTAGTACAGGGGACAGTACGCTAAATATGAGCAAACAAATTTCCTTAAAATCAGAAAATTAAAACCCCTCATCACCGAGAAACAAAAAAGGGCTGTACTGTAATACAACCCTTTGAAATAATTCATTTCGAACTGAGAGTTTAGAAACCGAGGCGGCCCATATCAGCAACCAGAGTTTTAACTGCATTGATGGAGTTATCCATTAACGCTTTTTCTTCAGCATTCAGGGTAACTTCTACGATTGATTCTACTCCGTTGGCTCCCAAAACAGCCGGCACACCAACATAGTAACCGTCCACGCCGTATTGACCTTCCAACAGTGCACAGACCATCAATACACGTTTTTCATCCTTCAGTATTGCTTCTGCCATCTGTATTGCAGCAGATGCCGGTGAGTAAAACGCAGAGCCGGTTTTAAGCAGTTTAACAACCTCGCCGCCTGCCTGTTTGGTTCTTTCAACCATTGCCGTCATCACTTCTTTTGCCTTAGCTGCATCTTTGTATTTTCTTTCCAGCAGTTCCATAACAGGCAAACCGTTAACAGATGCATAACGCACCAGCGGAACCATAGTATCACCATGACCGCCAAGCACCGGTGCTGATACATCTTTTACGGAAACACCAAGTTCCCAGGCGATAAAGCTGGCAAATCTGGATGAATCCAGGACTCCTGCCTGTCCCATAACTCTGTTAGCGGGGAAACCGGATACTTTTTTGAACAAAGTAACCATTGCATCCAACGGATTCGAGATAATGATAACTGTTGAATTAGGCGCATACTCCCGAACGCCTTCCGCCACGGAATTCATAATTTTTGCATTAACGGAAAGCAAATCATCTCGGCTCATACCCGGTTTACGCGGGAGTCCTGCTGTGATGATAACAATATCTGATCCTGCAATATCTTTGTATGAATTTGTTCCGGTAACGCTCACATCAAATTTATCAATGGCGGATGCTTCTGCGATATCAAGAGTTTTACCCTGCGGCAAATCTTCCACGATATCAAACATAACCACATCACCAAGTTCTCTCATAGCAGCCAGTTGCGCAAGCACTCCGCCTATCTGTCCGCCTCCGATAAGGGAAATTTTTCTTCTTTTCATTTGAATCCTGATAATTTATTTTTTGAACATATACAAATATCCTAATAAATTTACGGGAAATAAAATCAGACGGAAATCTGCAGGGATGTTTTAAAGGGTGAAAGGGGAAAATAACGGGGGGTTATAATCTAAGCAGCAGGGAAGTTTCCGTGCCTTCTTCGGTCATATTGTATTGCAGGTCATCTGCATATATTTTCATCAGGAAAAGCCCGCGGCCGGAATCTTTGAGGAGGTTTTCGGGACGGGTGGGGTCGGGAATTTTATTGGGGTCAAAGCCGCGCCCCTGATCTCTGATCTTAAAGCGGAGCGTCACTTCATCTTCATCATAAACCGCGGAGATTTTTACTTTTTTTTCCGGATTCGATTTATTTGCATGGATGATGGCATTAGTGGTAGCTTCGGTTACCGCCAGCAAAACACCCGCGCTTTTATCCGGATCAATCCCTATTTCACCGGATATTTTATTGACAAACTCTTCCACAAGACTCATGTTTGCCGGATCGCTGGGTATTTCTAAATAAAATTCTTTCATGCCTGAAAATATAATTTATTCTGAAAGTTAATAAAAGTAGTTGAAGAAACCATTAAAAATACCACTGAACGGCAATATTTATGTTTGAAGTGATTCTCGGTTCAGCATTGCCGGCTGCAATCCTTTCCTGATGTATGCCAAACTCTGCCAAAAATTCTTCCCCCTTTGTGTAACGCAGTCCCGCACCCGGCCCACGGGAGTAATATGCATCAAGCGGAACCGGGGTAAGTTCCTCAAAGCGGGAAACCTTAATTTCAAGATACCGGTATCCGCCAAAAAGAGAAAATGTTCCGAGTGAGTATATCAGTTTGGGGTAGAGGAGGAACTCATGCACTTCCCGTTCCGGATGTGTACTGAATGAGTTCCAGTTGAGTATGCCCTGTTCGCTCATTTTAAGGGTGAGGTCACTCTGAAAACCCAGCGGGCCTTTAATTTTGATGTAGGTGGAATCGTTAAACAGAAACTGCCGGAATGAAAGACTCCTGAAATTTGGGATTAAATCTTCATAATCATAGACGGTATAAAGTGCTGAAACTTCTATATGATTCCTGGATGTTACGGTCCCGAGAGTAAAAGTATTATCGGCAAAATACCGGAGGAATCTGTTAACCGAATTATTGGCACTCCGCTCTGCGAATATATATACGTTTTTGGATATATAACCTTCCAGCCCGGCACTCCAGAGGAATTTTGCATTGCGGGAGTTCCTGTATTCAACCCGTGCAACAGAAAGCAATTCATCACGGTCATCATAATTTGCATCTGAGGGTGTGTCATAAACATATTTATTATGCGAGAGATCGAGCAATAACTCCTCTCCGCCGGAAATATTATACAGGAAGGAGGTGCCGATAGAGATTCTCTCTGCAATAAAATTTTTTTCCTGCTCCTTTTTATTATACTCCTGAAGGGTAAATGCTTCAAGCAGAGGTTCATCCGGGAAAAAATTCTTTTCTTCATGGCGGGAGTAACTGCCTCTGAAGAGCAGACGGAATGAGATGTAATCTAAAGAAACCCTGCCGCCGGTCTGTACGCGGAAATCATCCAGTTCAGAATTAAGTCCGGATGAGTTGGTTATAACTGCCGGTTTATATCTGAAGTTACGCTCAACAGTTCTTGAGGAAATGCTGAAATCAATCTGTGATGAAACGTGTTTTATGAGGGCATCAGACACAACGGAGCCGGTAAATTCTGTTTTATCTTCAAGCCGGTTCTGTATGTTTTTGGTGATATTATGAAACTGTGCAATTGCCGGGAGAGCGGTAAGATAAAAATCCCTCCGGCTGCTGATATATCTGATACTCAATATGCTGCGCAGTCCTTCCGCAAAAGAATTTTCAGCCGTAAATTGCAGATTCCTGTTAAGAAACCGCCGCGGGAGTATATCCTCATTAGAAAAAATGATATTGCCGCTGAACACGGCATTTTCAATGGCATAAGGGTTTAGGTAAATATCTGAACCGTACAAGAACCCCTCATTATACTGATCAGTCTGCCGGTGAGCTGCATATCCTCCATAAATGGCCGCATCAAGGTATTCCTCCGGTTTAGCATCAAGGTATAACCGGTATCGGTTGATGGAAGATGCATTCAGCTCAACAGAGCGGCTGTCTGATTGTGATACACGCTTTACACCGATGCCCGCAGTTAACCAGTTGTTCATGGAGTAACCTGTCAGGAAGTCCGTATTAAATTCCTCTTTCACAGATTTTTGCGAAAGGTCGGTAATGGTGGAGGTAAAATTATTCCGGAACAGGAAATTCCATTGATCTGATTGGAACAAATAGTGCAGCCGGTTATGAAAAAAAGAGGTGACGGATTGCTTCTCAAACCGGGTGGAATATATATCAACGGGGGGTAACTGCGGAAAATCTGCGGATGAATCCGGTTCTGACTGTGCTGAAAGGATTGCAGGGTAGAAAAGCAGGGCAGAAAGGACAATTACAAACTTCAAAATCAGTTCCTTACCGAAAACCGGCGGCTGAAGGTAATGCCATTAGGGTAACTGCCTGATTTGTAATATGTTTCAATCCTGAGGTAATAATCCCTGTTAGAACTTATATAATAAGACTGGAACGGTATATATACGGTATCAGAAACTCCGTTATGACTGATGCTCACGTTCCACAGTTCACCGGAAGACTGATTATGCTGCAACAGCAGTTTATAACTGCATGGGAAGGGGATACCCGTAACCCGTACCAGATTAAAGCGGGGGACCATTTGCCCCTCTGGAGGATAGACAATTTCCGGCAGCGGGAGAATTACATCAGAACTGATATTGCTTAACGGAGAAAACAGACCTCCGCGGTCTTTGGCGGCTATTTTGTAGTAATAGGTAATACCGGTCTCTAACCCTGCTGTATCTGTAAAGCGGGTTGAACCGGTGAAGGCATGAGGAAATGATGTATCGGCAATGAAGTCCGGTGTAAGCCCGCGGTATATAACAAATCCCGAAATATCGGTTTCATAAGGCGGGCTCCAGGTAAGCTGCATACTGAGGCGGCCTTCATTGTTCGAAGCAAGGGCTTCAAAATTTCTGGGCCTCAGCGGTGCATATATATTCTTCGGGCGGGCGGAAACGGAATCAGAGGGTAAACTCACATTACCCGCGCGGTCACCTGCGGATACTGTATACCAGTAGGTAAGGTCGTAATCCAGACTATCATCAATAAAGTAATTGCCCGTAGTCCTGCCGATACGCTTATATATTCCCGCTGCGGAATCATCCATCCTGTGCACTTCATAGTAAGAGATATCAGGTTCAGGGTTGGGATCCCAAACAATACCCACTTCACCGTCTGCCGAATAAAATATTTCCACACCGGAGGGTATGGCGGGGGGCAGAGTATCCTTATCCGGCGGATCTACAGGCAGCCGCTCGCAGCTTAAAAACAATACGGCTGCATACACCGGAAGCAGGCGGGATATAAATTTATATATCGAATTCCTGCCCGCGTTCCGGAATTTCAACTGCCCGGAAATTATCTTCAAGTAGTCTCTTCTGAAATTTTTGCTGCTGATCATAATCACCGTGAACCAGGAAAATCTTTTTCAGTTTATTTTTATCGAGCTTGTTGCAATATTCCATCAGCTCATCGGAATCTGCGTGGGCAGAAAGGGAGTTAAACACTTCAACCCGTGCATTCAATTTATATATATCACCAAATATATTCAGCTCAGGTTCTCTTTCAATGATCTTTCTGCCGAGGGTATTTTCAGCACAGTAACCCGCCATGAGTACAATATTATTGGAATTCTGCACATTATTGGCAAGGTGATGCAGCACACGGCCTGCTTCTGCCATGCCGGATGCGGAGATAATCATCATAGGTCCGGATTGCTCATTCAATTCCTTAGAATCGTTGACATGAGTAATGTAGGTCAGCTTATAAAATCCGAAAGGGTCCTTGCGGTCGTTGACAAATTCTTTCATCTCCTTATCGAAGCACTCGCTGTGCAGTTTGTAAACCTCGGTGGCGTTGGTGGAAAGCGGGCTGTCCACGACAATAGGGATTCTGGGAGCCAGGCCGTTTTCAAAAACCATGTTGATTGCATACAGGATTTCCTGAGTACGTCCTACGCTGAATGCAGGTACAATAATCTTGGATTTTCTTTCAATTGCTGTGTTGATGATTTCTGCAATTCTGCCTTCGGTTTTGTTGTACTCTTCGTGGAATCTTCCGCCGTAGGTAGATTCGCAGATAAAATAATCCACTGCGGGAATTGCCTCCGGGTCGCGGAGGATTGGCATATTTTCCCTCCCAATATCTCCGGAAAAGCCAAGGTCTATGTGCCTTCCGTTTTCCATCAGTTCAAGATGCGTCACCGCGCTCCCCAGGATATGCCCGGCATCATAAAAGGTAATTTTTACCCCGGGTGCAATTTCCAGCCGCATATGATAATTGATGCTTATGAAAAGCTTCATTGCCTGATCTACATCTTCTAATTCATACAGGGGTTCAAACAGCCGCTGCCCGTTTTTAGCTCTCTTTTTATTGACGTATTCAAGGTCCTTTTCCTGAATATGCGCACTATCCCTCAGGAGAAGAGAGGCAAGGTCACGCGTTGCAAAAGTTGAATAGATTGGTCCACGGAATCCTCTTCTGACAAGTGAGGGGATATTACCGCAGTGGTCTATGTGAGCATGGCTGAGGACCATGCAATCAATCTCTTCCGGGTTGAACTGATCAAAATTTCTGTTTAATTCGAACGATTCCTTTCGTTTACCCTGAAAAAGGCCGGAATCCAGAAGGATTTTTTTTCCATTAATTTCGAGAAGGTGTTGTGAACCGGTTACTGTGCGGGCGGCGCCGATGAATCGAAGTTTCATATCTTCCTTTTATCTGCCTGTAAATATGTTGAAAATGAGGAATTTCATGACTAAAAATAGCAAAAATGCGTATTGAAGCACTGCAAAAATATGGGACTGTGAAAATTTAATCGTAACCTGCTCACCGGAGAAAAGTTCCCCGGGATTTGTAAGGCAGTACCTAAAGAAGCAGTACTCCTCTTCCGCCGGGTGTAGTTTTATCGTGGCGGGTAAGTCCGAAAGGATTAGCATTCCGGGTATGCAATGGAACTATTTTCATGCCTTATTAAATTATATTTATGGTGGGCGGAGGATTACGTGCAAATAGTGAGAAAATAACTGTAATTTAGTGTTATATGAGACTTGTAATCCTGTAATAAAATTGACAATCAAGCCCATTTATGATAAATTGGAGCTTACAAAAAATTTATTTAGTATGATAGAAACCTATATACCTTTATTTCTTGTGTTCGGTTTTGCGATAGTTTTTGCTCTTGCAACCGTCTTTTCTTCAGAAATCTTTGGACCCCAGAGACCGACTGAGGAAAAATTATCCACCTATGAAAGCGGCGTGAAACCGGTCGGGTCAGCGTTTGAGAGAGTATCCATCAAGTATTATTTAGTGGCTATGCTCTTTATAATTTTTGACCTGGAAGTGATATTTGTGTATCCCTGGGCTGTTCAGTTCAAAAGTCTGTATAATGACCCCGCCATTGGAGCTTCCGCATTTTATGCCATGCTGATATTTTTAGTAGTTTTTGAAATCGGTTTTCTTTATGCCTTTAAAAAAGGAGGATTCAAATGGGATTAGAAGCGGTATTACAGCAAGAAGGTTTTCTTACTACCACAATTGATGCTATAGCCGGCTGGGCACGCAAAAGTGCCGTATGGCCTATGCCTATGGGTATTTCCTGCTGCGCCATTGAGATGATGGCTTCCGGAGACCCTAAATATGATATTGCAAGATTCGGTTCGGAAGTAATGCGTTTTACTCCGCGCCAGTGCGACCTGATGATTGTAGCCGGAACGGTTACCTACAAAATGAGCAAAGTGGTAAAAAAGATTTATGATCAGATGCCTGACCCAAAATGGGTGATAGCTATGGGTGCATGCACATCAACAGGCGGTATGTACCGCTCTTATTCAGTAGTGCAGGGGATAGACCAGTTTTTACCGGTTGACCTGTATGTTGCCGGATGCCCGCCACGGCCGGATAATCTCCTAAATGCCCTGATTCAGATTCAGGATAAAATTGGCAAGACGAAAGCAAGAGACTTTCAGAATCTTGCGAACCCACTTCTTAACTCAAACTAAAGACTTACGATGAGAGAAAAATTAGAAGAATTATTAACCTCCCAGTTCAGCGGTCAGGAGTTCGGATTCTCTGAGTTCCGCGATGAACTTACTCTTACAGTTCCGTGCGGAAAAATTGTTGAGATCTGCGATTTTTTAAAGCACGAACCTGCATTTGCGTTCACCCGCTGTGTGGATATCAGTGCTATTGATTATGCAACCAGAAATAACAGATTTGCTGTAGTATATCATCTCTTTTCACTTGATCATGCCTTCCGGCTGAGAGTCATCACCGTTTTGGAGGGTGACCCGGCTGAGGTGGATTCAGTTACATCAGTTTGGGCTTCTGCGGACTGGGCAGAGAGAGAAACCTATGATATGTACGGAATCCACTTTAATAATCATCCGGATCTCAGAAGAATGTATATGCCTGAGGAGTTTGAATACCATCCGCTCAGAAAAGATTTCCCGTTGATGGGTATACCCGGTTCACTTCCACTTCCTAAAAAGTAAAGAGTTTCATGCAAAAACTGACTAAAGATGATGTACATCCGAAAATAGTGCAGGCATTGCTTGCCATGGATTCGGATATATCTGTTGATGATGCCTTAGATAATGAAATGATTCTTAATATGGGGCCTCAGCACCCGGCCACACACGGTGTACTCCGGCTGCTGCTCCGGCTTGACGGTGAAACGGTCATTGCCTGTGTGCCTGAACTTGGTTATCTGCACCGCGGCTATGAAAAGATGGCGGAAAACATGAGTTACTATGAGTATATACCTCATACTGACCGCCTTGACTATCTTTCCCCGCCGGCAAACAACGTTGCTTATGTACTTGCTGTAGAAAAACTATTAGGCATTGAAGCCCCAAAACGCGCTCAGTATATACGGATGATGATGTGCGAGCTTTCCAGAATTGCATCACACCTGCTTGCTATCGGCGCTTTGGCCATGGACGTAGGTGCATTAACGGTATTTTTATGGACTCTGAGAGAGCGGGAAAAAATTCTTGACCTGTACGATGTAATCTGCGGTGCAAGATTTACCACAAGTTATACACGCATTGGCGGAGTTGCCTCAGACGTAACTCCTAAAGTTTTGGCTGAAACGAAGGCATTCATAGATCAGCTTGAAGAAAAAGTTGATGAAGTTGAGCGCCTGCTGAATGGCAACAGAATTTTTCTCGAACGCCTTGAAGGTGTCGGTGTTATTTCAGGCAAGGAAGCTCTCGATGTCGGATTAACCGGTCCTGCACTCCGTGGCAGCGGAATTGCTCATGATTTACGCCGCGCGGCTCCATATTTATTCTATAATGAAATGGATTTTAATGTCATTACGTATCCGGAAGGCGACTGTCTTGCCAGGTACTTTGTCCGCGCTGATGAAATCCGGGAAAGCATGAAAATCATCAATCAGGTTATTGAAAGAATGCCCTCCGGTGATACCATGCTGAACGCACCAAAAAAAGTACTCCCTAAAAAAACAGAGATATACTCCAGAATGGAAGAGTTGATTCACGATTTTATGATTGTGAATTTTGGAACTAATCCACCTAAAGGACAGATATATCATGGCGTTGAAAATCCGAAAGGGGAACTTGGTTTCCACATTGTGAGCGAAGGTGAGGGACATCCGTGGAAGTTAAAAATCAGATCACCCTCTTTTGTGAATCTTCAGGCACTTGCACAGTTATGCAAGGGGCATATGGTATCTGATGTAGTGGCTATTATCGGCAGTTTGGATCCGGTAATGGGAGAGGCAGATAAGTAACAGGAATATATATGGAATTTACATTTACCGAAGAAAATTTACAAAAGGTTCAGCATCATATTGCAAAGTACCCGGATAAGAAAGCTGCCGTTATGCCCGTGTTATATCTTGCACAGGAACAGAACGGATGGATTTCCGGCGAGGTAATGATTGAGATTGCAAAGATATTAGAAATTACTCCGGAAGAAGTTTTGGGTGTTGTAACCTTTTATACCATGTACCATCAGAAACCGATGGGCAAGTATCACATACAGGTTTGCACCAATGTTCCCTGCATGTTAAGAGGCGGATACCATATATGGGATTCAGTACGGGAAAAGCTTGGCATTGAAAACGGCGGTGTTACCTCCGATATGCAGTTTTCGCTGGAAGAAGTTGAGTGCATGGGTTCCTGCGGAACCGCTCCCATGATAGCCGTTAACGAAGACTTTTATGAGAACTTAGATTCCGCAAAAGCACTTCAAATCCTGGATTCACTTAAATAGAAATTACATGGAAAAAATAGTATTACCCGATATTCCTAATCTGCACGATATAGACGTATATACCAATAATGGCGGCTATCAGGCCGTCCGCAAGGCATTGCAGCAGGATCCTGATGATATTATTGATCAGGTTAAAAAATCCGGTCTCCGCGGAAGAGGCGGCGCAGCATTTTCAACCGGGTTGAAATGGAGCTTTATGCCCAAAACAACCCAGAAACCGAAATATCTGTGTGTGAACGGAGATGAAAGTGAACCGGGGTCATTCAAAGACCGCCAGATTTTTGAGTTCAATCCGCATCAGCTGATTGAAGGTATTTTAATCACCTGTTACGCTATTCAGGCAAAAGATTGTTATATCTATATCCGCGGGGAGTATCACAAATGGATTAAACTGCAGCAGAAAGCTCTTGATGATGCATATGCAAAGGGGCTTGTCGGCGAAAAGATGAAGGAAACCTTCGGGACAAACTTCAGTTGTAATATATACATCCACAAAGGCGCCGGTGCATATATATGCGGTGAGGAATCCTCACTGATGAATTCCCTTGAAGGGAAGAGGGGATACCCGAGAGTTAAGCCGCCGTTCCCCGCACAAAACGGACTTTGGGGCTGCCCGACCACCATTAACAATGTTGAGACGATTGCAAATATTCCGCCTATCATCTCCAAGGGCTGGGAGTGGTTCAGTAAAATCGGTGAGCCGAAACATCCCGGTACCATACTTTACGGTGTCAGCGGGCATGTCAATAAACCGGGTGTCTACGAACTTCCATCAGGTACATTGCTGACTGACATTATCTATAATCATGCAGGCGGAGTACCCGGTGATAAAAAAATTAAATGTGTCATTCCCGGAGGGTCATCCATGCCGCCATTACGCGGGGACAGTCTAGAAGGCATCAAAATGGATGCGGACTCACTGCGTGCTGCTGGCTCTGCTATCGGAACGGCAGGTATTATGGTTATGGATGAAGATACCGATCTGGTAAAAGTATTAGCTCGTATTTCCAAATTTTATCATCATGAAAGCTGCGGACAGTGTACTCCCTGCCGGGAAGGAACCGGCTGGTTAGAAAAACTGCTGAAGCGCATTTTACGTGGTGAGGGCTCCAAGAAAGATGTGGATTTGCTGATTTCAGTTGCAAACAACATTGAAGGGAATACAATTTGTGCCCTTGGTGAAGCAGCGGCCTGGCCCGTTAAATTTATGGTTCAGCGTTTCAGAGATGAATTTGAAGCGAGAGTTTCTGATACAGTAGATTTAAAGGTCAGAGAAAAAGTCCATTCAATGAGGAATACCGTAAATCCGCTGAGCGATGTAACGCATTAGTCTAAATTTCTTATGTAAGGCGGTAAATTGTGAGATTTATCGCCTTTTTTGTTCCCATTCTCCTTAATTTCTCTCTTCCTTAAATCTAGTTAATCAAATTTTACGTACTATAAGAAAGAGTCTTGTTGACATCGTTCATTCATAAATCTGCAGAGTTTGAAGCCCGTCTTCTGATGAAGACCGGCGAGAAGGATGATGCTGCGTTTGAACAACTTTACCGGATTTATAAGACGCTCTGTTTCAGAATAATTCTGAAAATTACCAAGAACCGGATGATTTCTGAAGAAATTCTCCAAAACGTATTTATTAAAATTTGGGATAGTGCAGGGGGCTACAATCCGGAAAAGGGGTCGGTGTACTCCTGGATTACAACCATAACCAGAAACAAGGCAATTGACCGAATCCGTTCCAAGGAATACAAGGAATGGTTTAAAAATACAAATTCGATAGACGATCATTTGAATGAATTTAAGGGACCAGGGGAACCCGTGCTGGAAACCATGATTAATTCTGAACTCGCTGTAAGAGTAACCGGTGCGCTGGATCTTATTCCCGTTGAACAGAGAGAAGTGATCGAATTATCATTTTTTGAAGGTTTATCACATACCGAGATTGCGGAACAGTTACGGCTGCCGCTCGGAACGGTAAAAACCCGGATGAGACAAGGTTTGCTGAAACTTCATAAATTACTCAATGATCTCTCAAAAGGAGACTAGTAACATGGATATGGAAAGAATAAAAGAACTGTTATTTTTGGCTAAGTTTGATGTCCTCACAGAAGAGGAACAAAAAGCTATTGCCGATTTTAAAGAGATGCACCCCGGAGATTTTGAAAAGCTTGCTTTACAGGCAACTGAGGAATACAATCTTATCGCGCTTGCTGCCCTCGAGCCGAAACAGACTCAAACCGCACCTGTGAGGAAGACTTTAGTAGAATCCAGAATTATTGAGCCCACTCCATCTGCTTTGCAAAAGAAGGATAAAGTACGGAATCTTCCCCTATACAAATACCGTTATGTCGCCGTTTATTTGATAATCTTTCTGGGTGCAATTGCTGCGAAGTTCTTTATTGACGCATCGATTGCAAAAGAGAGTCTGACTAATTATCAGGAACATCTTAAGTATTATCAGGAAGTGTTCTCTGAAATGAATCCCCGCGAGCTGACAACTTTTGATTTAGAACTGCCGGGTGAAAATCACTCCAAAATGGGCAGCTTTATCATTTCAAATTCAGAACTGAGAGGGCTTATTGCCTCCAGCTCAATTGAAAAAATTCCCGATGATAAAGACTATCAGCTCTGGGTGGTTAAAAATGAAACGCCCATTAATGTTGGAATACTGAACTTTAATGCAGAGGATTCATTATTTCTTAATCCGGTAGTTGATATACCTGTTGCGGCCATCGAAGAAAT
>CAYYJL010000028.1:0-12181 GCA_964472245.1 uncultured Ignavibacteriaceae bacterium
CGTAGACTGTCCTGGTCACGCCGATTATGTTAAGAACATGATCACCGGTGCCGCTCAGATGGACGGTGCAATCCTGGTTGTTGCCGCTACTGATGGTGCGATGCCGCAAACCAAAGAACACATCCTGCTTGCTCGTCAGGTAGGTGTACCAAGAATCGTTGTATTCATGAACAAAGTTGATGCAGTAGACGATCCTGAATTGTTAGACCTGGTTGAAATGGAATTAAGAGAAATCCTCTCTAAATATGAATTCCCGGGCGATGATATTCCGTTTATCCGCGGTTCTGCTCTCCATGCATTGGATGCAGGTTCCAGCAATGCTCCTGTTGATGATCCAAGATACAAATGTATCTGGGACTTAATGGATGCTGTAGATTCCTATGTACCGATTCCGGAAAGATCAGTTGATAAACCATTCCTTATGCCTGTTGAGGACGTATTCTCAATCACCGGCCGTGGAACAGTATCAACCGGAAGAGTAGAAAGAGGATCAGTAAAGATTGGTGAAGAAGTTGAACTTATCGGTTTAGGTGCACACAAGAAAACTGTTGTTACCGGTATCGAAATGTTCCGTAAAGAATTAGATTCTGCTATGGCAGGTGATAACGCAGGTCTTCTCCTCAGAGGCGTAGACAAAACTGAAATCGAAAGAGGAATGGTTCTCGCTAAACCGGGATCAATCACCCCTCACAAAAAGTTCGAAGGTGAAGTTTACATCCTTTCAAAAGAAGAAGGCGGAAGACACACCCCATTTGCAAATGGTTACAGACCTCAGTTCTACTTCAGAACTACTGACGTAACCGGTGTTGCTACTCTTCCTGAAGGAATGCAGGTTGTTCTCCCGGGTGAAACTGTAAGACTCTCAATTGAGTTGATCGGTACCATCGCTATGGAAGAAAAACTCAGATTTGCTATCAGAGAAGGCGGCAGAACCGTAGGTTCAGGCGTAGTAACTAAAATTATCGAATAGAATATATTTGAAAGAAACCAAAAAGGGAGTTCCACTCCCTTTTTGTTTCTTTATTCAACAAGGAGAATACAAAATTGGCTGGTTCAAATATCAGAATTAAATTAAAATCTTATGATCATACGCTGATTGATAAATCATGTGAAAAGATTATAAAAACAGTAATCAGTACTGGTGCTGTGGTTAACGGACCTATTCCATTGCCCACACGCAAAACAATTTTTACTGTTAACCGTTCTCCTCACGTTGATAAAAAATCCAGAGAGCAGTTTCAGTTGAGCTGCCACAAGAGAATAATTGATATATCCAACTCTAATCCTAAAACTATAGATTCACTCGGTAAGTTAGATATACCGGCAGGTGTTGATATAGAGATAAAGTTAACATAGGGAGTCCGGAGACTAAATGAACGGTTTATTAGGAAAAAAATTAGGAATGTCCAGCTTATTCAGCGCTGACGGAAATATAATACCTGTCACCGTGATTCAAGCGGGACCATGCAAAATAGTCCGGTTAAGAACTACCGAGACCGATGGCTACGATGCATTAACACTCGGTTTTGGAGAGAGAAAAGAAAAAAATGTCTCCAAACCGGTAAAAGGTTATTACAAAAAACACTCACTGCCGGTTTTCCAGGTTGTTAAAGAGTTTCGCACTCAAAACACAGGAGATTTAAAAATCGGTGATGATGTGGATGCAGGTTTCTTTAAGGAAGGCGATAAAGTCAAAGTTAAAGGAAAAAGCAAAGGAAAAGGATTCCAGGGTGTTATGAAAAGACATGGCTTTGGCGGTGTCGGCGGAACAACCCACGGTCAGAGTGACAGACTAAGAGCCCCCGGTTCTATTGGTTCTTCCTCTTATCCTTCCAGAGTATTCAAAGGTCAGAGAATGGCCGGAAGAACAGGGTTCGATAATGTTACTGTAAGAAACCTAAAGGTTGTAAAAGTGGTAGCAGAAAAGAATCTGATTTTTGTTAAAGGCGCCATTCCGGGTGCTGTTAACTCAATTGTTGAAATAATTAAAACGAATTGATTTGCGATGCAGCTAGAAGTTTATAAAATAGACGGATCTTTATCCGGAGAAAAAGTTGAGCTTGCCGATTCTGTTTTTGCCAGCGCAAAACCTAATGATCATGCAATCTATCTTTCGGTAAAACAGTACCTTGCTAACCAGAGACAGGGAACCAGTAAATCCAAAGAAAGAAGTGAAGTAAGCGGCGGCGGTAAAAAACCATGGAAGCAGAAGGGTAAAGGCGGTGCAAGAGCCGGTACAACCAGATCACCTTTGTGGGTTGGCGGCGGTACCATCTTTGGTCCTAAACCAAGAGATCACAGACAGTCCATCAACAAAAAGGTAAAAAACCTTGCTAAAGTTTCTGCCTTAACATATAAAGTGCAGGATAATCAGCTGATGATTGTTGAAGATTTTGAGCTTCCGGAATATAAAACCCAGGGCTTTTCTGAAATTCTTGACAACCTTAAAGTGAACGGAAAGAAAGTTCTTTTCCTCACAAACGGAAAGAATGACAAAATCTACCGGTCAGGCAGAAATATTGAACGTGTAAAGGTTATGGAATCAGATAAAGCAGCTCCGTATGATCTTTTGAATAATCAAGTGGTTATATATCAGAAGAGTGCCATTGTATCTTTGAATGAAAAGATGTCTACCGGTGCAGAAATGAACAGGAGTGCAGAATAACATGGTTAGAATATTAATTAAACCGTTATATACTGAAAAGATAACAAAGTTCTCCAGCGACGAAAAAGATCCGAAATATGGGTTTGTTGTTGATATAAATGCAAACAAAATTGAAATCGCTAAAGCGGTTGAAAAGAAATACAGTGTTGATGTTGAATCTGTTCGTACTATTAAGTACAAGGGAAAAATGAAATCCCAGTTCCGTAAATCAGGAAGATACAGCGGCAGAACAGCTCAGTATAAAAAAGCGTATATAACGCTTAAAAAAGATCAGACAATTAATCTTTACGAACAAGTTTAAGTTTAGAAGCAGGAATTAGGAGCAGTAAATGCCAATTAAAAAACTAAATCCCACTACACCGGGAACAAGATTCCGCTCAAATTACACTTTTGAGGAAATCACAAAGACGGTTCCGGAAAAGAACCTTCTTTCTCCGCTGAAAAAATCAGCCGGAAGAAATAATCACGGTCGTATTACCTCAAGACACAGAGGCGGCGGACATAAAAGACAGTATAGAATTATTGACTTTAAGAGAGATAAAGCCGGTGTACCGGCGCTGGTAAAAGCGATTGAGTATGATCCTAATCGCTCTGCCAGAATCGCTCTCCTTTTTTATGCTGACGGAGATAAGAGATATATACTTGCTCCAACAGGATTAAAAGTTGGTGACAAAGTTGAAACCGGCTCCGGAGTGGATATTAAAGTTGGTAATGCACTGCCACTGAGAGAGATGCCATTAGGTTCCTTTATTCACAATGTGGAAATGAAACCTAAAAAAGGCGGACAGTTAGGCAGAAGCGCCGGCTGCGCAGTTCAGTTCATCGGAAAAGATGCTGATATGGCTCAGATTAAACTCCCTTCAGGTGAAGTAAGATTAGTCAGCTTGGATTGTATGGCTACCTATGGTTCTGTTGGAAATGCTGAACATGAAAACATCAGCTTAGGTAAAGCAGGCAGAAGAAGATGGATGGGTAGACGTCCCCTTTCAAGAGGTGTTGCACGTAATCCGGTTGATCACCCGATGGGCGGCGGTGAAGGTAAAACTTCAGGCGGCGGACATCCGGTATCTCCATGGGGTCAGAAAGCCAAAGGGCTCAAGACCAGAAAGCCAAAGAACGAATCTAATAAATATATTATTAAACGCAGGAAGTAACAGAGTAAGATATGCCAAGATCAGTTAAAAAAGGTCCATATATAGATTTAAAGCTCCTTGCGAAAATTGAAGCAATGAACAAGCAGAACGTTAAAAAGATCATTAAAACCTGGTCACGTTCCTCTACAATTCATCCTGACTTTGTAGGACACACCATTGCTGTTCACAACGGAAACAAAATGATTCCTGTTTTTATTTCAGAAAACATGGTTGGTCATAAACTTGGTGAATTTTCACCTACAAGAATTTTCAGAAGCCACCCCGGTACTAAAGCCGAAAAAGCTTCCAAAGCAAAATAAGACAGAGGACTCTAAGTAAATGAAAGCTAAAGCTGTTTGCAGATTCATCCCATCCTCACCCAGAAAGATGAGACTTGTGGTTGATCTCGTGCGCGGAATGAAAGTTGAAAAAGCCCTGGAAGTTTTACACTTTCAGCCAAAGCATGCTGCTAAGACTGCAGAAAAAGTATTGCGGTCTGCCGTTGCTAATCTCTTAAACAATGAAGAGGGTTCAACCAAAGTTGATACCGCTAATGTAATTGTAAAAGAAGCCTATGTAAATCAAGGTCCTACTATGAAGAGAATCTCTCCTGCCCCTATGGGAAGAGCTTATAGAATCAGGAAAAGATCTTGTCATTTAACAATTGTTGTTGAAGAAAGTTTATAACAGGAGGATTTTTTGGGACAAAAAACACACCCAATTGGTTTTAGAGTAGGTATTAACAGAGGTTGGGAATCCAACTGGTTTGAGAAAAAAAGTTATACTGAAAAGTTATTAGAAGATACAAAATTACGCAGCTATATCAAGAACAGACTTGATAAAGCAGGTATCTCAAGAATTATTATTGAACGTACTTCAAAAAATGTTGTTGTAAACATTAATACTTCACGCCCCGGTGTTGTTATCGGAAGAGGCGGGGAGGAAATCAACAAGATTGAAAAAGAGCTTCGTGCTCTAACAGAAAAAGATGTAAAAGTTCAGATTACTGAAAATAAAAAACCTGAGCTTGATGCTATTCTTGTAGCTGAAAACATTGCAGCGCAGTTAGAAAAAAGAGTTTCTTACAGAAGAGCAATGAAACAGGCAATCAGTGCCGCTATGAGAAGCGGTGCAGACGGAATCAAAATTATGTGTTCCGGCAGATTAGGCGGGGCGGAAATGGCAAGAACCGACCAGTACAAAGAAGGAAAGATTCCTCTTCATACACTCCGCTCAGATATAGACTTTGCAAAAGGCAGAGCAGAAACAATCTACGGTTCGATTGGAATTAAAGTTTGGATTTGCAAGGGTGAAATCCTTGGCAAAAAATCATCAGAATAATTTCCGGAGTTTGTAATGTTATTACCTAAAAGAGTAAAATATCGTAAAGCACATCGCGGTCGCCGCACCGGAAAAGCTTTCAGAGGATCAAATGTAGATTTTGGCGATTATGGTTTGAAAGCACTTGAGCCGGCCTGGATTACCAGCCGTCAGATTGAAGCTTGCCGTGTATCGCTGGCAAGAGCAATGAAAAGAGATGGTCAGATTTGGATCAGAATTTTCCCGGATAAACCGGTATCAAAAAAGCCGCTTGAAACAAGAATGGGTAAAGGTAAGGGCGCTCCTGAATTTTGGGTTGCCGTTATTAAGCCGGGAAGAATCATGTTTGAAGTTGGCGGAGTTTCCGCAGAAGTTGCAGCTGAAGCTTTACGTAATTGTTCACATAAACTTCCAATTAAAACAAAATTAGTCTCCAGAAGAGACTTAGTTAATCAGAGCAAAGCATAGTTATGAAAATTACAGAAATCAGACAGCTTACCACCGAAGAGCTGGTCCGCCAGCTGGCAGATGAACAGAACAGTCTTGTTGATTTACGTTTCACTCATGCACTCAAGCAGTTAACCAATACTGCTAAACTTGGTCAGACAAAAAAGACCATAGCACGGTTAGAGACTGAGTTAAAAGCAAGAAATGCAAAAGGAAGCATCGCAGATGGAAAATAATAAAGTTCTCCGCAAAACAAGAGTTGGTCTTGTGGTAAGCAACAAAATGGATAAAACAATTACCGTTGCAGTTGAACGGCAGGTTGCGCATCCGATATATAAAAAATATTTTAAGAAAACAACTACATT
This sequence comes from uncultured Ignavibacteriaceae bacterium, assembly GCA_964472245.1. Taxonomy (GTDB): domain Bacteria; phylum Bacteroidota; class Ignavibacteria; order Ignavibacteriales; family Ignavibacteriaceae; genus H2-BAC3. The sequence goes on from CAYYJL010000028.1 coordinate 5,931, forward strand.
CATGGCGCATGATGAATCAAATCAATGTGGCATAGGTGACACGGTTAAAATTGCTGAAACCAGACCGTTGAGCAAAAACAAAAGATGGCGCCTTGTTGAAATCGTTGAGAAAGCTAAGTAATAAGGAGATTCACGGATGATACAAGAGGAAACCAATTTAACAGTCGCCGATAACTCCGGCGCTAAAAAGGTGCGCTGCATCAGAGTACTTGGCGGAAGCGGCAGAAAATATGCCAGTTTAGGCGATACCATTGTTGTTAGTGTAAAAGCTGCATTGCCTAACGGCGCAGTAAAAAAAGGTGAAGTTTCACGCGCGGTTATTGTTCGTACAAAAAAAGAAGTACGCAGAAAAGACGGTTCTTATATCCGCTTTGATGAAAATGCTGCAGTGCTCATCAACAACCAGAATGACCCAAAAGGTACACGTATCTTTGGTCCGGTTGCAAGAGAGCTTCGTGAAAGACAGTTTATGAAAATTGTTTCATTAGCACCGGAAGTGTTATAGGATAATTATGAAATCAAAATTAAAGCTTAAAAAAGATGATACAGTTCGGGTAATTGCCGGAAACGATAAAGGCAAAACCGGAAAAGTATTAAAGGTATATCCAAAAGAAGGAAGAGTGATTGTTGAAGGAATTAACCTCCGCAAACGTCATACAAAACCTTCCCAGAGAAATCAGCAGGGCGGCATCCTGGAAAAAGAACTTTCCGTAAATGCATCCAATGTAATGATTCTGGATCCTAAAACCGGCGAACCTTCAAGAATCGGTTCACAGGCAATATTAGGAGAAGATAATAAGAAGAATAAATACGCACGGGTAAGCAAAAAATCCGGCGAAATGTTGAAATAAATTTATAAATAGGTTACTTCAGTCATGGCAAAAAAAGAAGCTAGTAAAGAAAGCAAAAGCAAAAAAGAAGAAAAGACCGCTGGCGAAGAACCTGTTCAGTCTGCAGATAAACATGAAAAAATACCGTGCCGTTTGCATGGTGTATATAATGAGCAGATTAGACCAGCTCTCTTCAAAAAACTCGGTTACAAATCCGTTATGGAAGTTCCGGCATTCTCAAAGATAACCATCAATATGGGTCTTGGTGATGCGGTATCGGATCCAAAAATTATGGAAGAAGCAGTTAAAGAGCTTGAATCAATCACCGGTCAGAAACCGAGCATCAGAAAGTCCAAGAAAGCAATTTCTAACTTTAAGCTTCGTGAAAATATGCCTATCGGTGCAATGGTAACCCTGCGCAAAGATAAAATGTATGAATTCCTTGACAGACTCCTTAATGTAGCTTTGCCGCGTGTAAGAGACTTTAGAGGACTGCCGGATAAATCATTTGACGGACGCGGCAATTATACCCTCGGTATTAAAGAACAGATTATATTCCCTGAAATTAATGTGGATAAAGTAAATAAAATTAAAGGTATGGATATCACCTTTGTAACGACTGCAAAGAATGATAAAGATGCCCACGAGCTTTTTCTCGCATTCGGATTCCCGTTCAGGAAGAAAGAAAATAAATAAAGGATTTACATGGCACGGAAAAGTCTTTTTGCAAGAGAAGAAAAAAGGAAAAATCTCTACGAAAAATATAAGGCACTCAGAGAAGAGTTGAAGAAGAAGGGTGATTGGGATGCATTGCAGAACCTGCCCAGGAATTCTTCAAAAATCCGTCAGCATAACCGCTGTGCGGTAACCGGTCGTGCACGCGCTTATTACAGAAAGTTCGGAGTTTCCAGACTCGTGCTTCGTGAAAAAGCACTTAATGGTGAGCTCCCGGGCGTAAAAAAGGCAAGTTGGTAAGAGAGGAAAAGTATATATGCCAGTAACAGATCCAATTGCAGATCTTTTAACAAGAATCAGAAACGCAGTTAAAGCAAATAAAAGAAGACTTGATGTACCATATTCAAACATCAAGAAAGATATTCTGACAATCTTAAAAGAACAAAATTTTATTACGGATTTTGCAGTTTCCGAAAACAACGGAATTAAATCCATTCGCGTTCAGCTGAAATATACAAACGGCGTATCAGCAGTATCAGGGCTGAAGAGAATCAGCACTCCTGGTCTCCGCCAGTATGTGGGCGCAGAAGAACTTCCGCGTGTATTGAACGGATACGGAATTGCGATAATCTCAACTTCAAAAGGAATTTTCACTGATAAAAAAGCCCGCGCTGAAGCTGTGGGTGGTGAAGTTCTTTGTCACATTTGGTAAGCTATCCAGGAGAAAAGCGTGTCAAGAATTGGTAAAAAATTAATATCAATACCTGAAAAGGTTAAAATCTCCGTCACCGGAGGGGTGATTTCAGTTAAAGGTCCAAAAGGAGATCTTTCCGCTGAATTGCCGCAGGGTATTGATTACAAAATTGAAAATAATGAAATCACTTTTACCCGTAACAGTGATGAAAAAGAGATCAGATCATTACATGGTCTTGTGCGTTCTTTAACCGCAAATATGGTTAAGGGTGTTACCGATGGATATTCCAAAACACTCGATATCGTAGGTGTTGGTTACAGAGCAGAAGCCAAAGGCAAAAATCTTTTGCTGACTATCGGATATTCTCATCCGATATATCTGATGCCGCCGGATGGAATAACCATTACCACGCCCGCGCCAACACAGATTGTTATAGCAGGTATTGATAAACAAATGGTTGGACAGGTAGCAGCAAAGATACGTTCATTCAGAAAGCCCGAGCCATACAAAGGCAAGGGTATTAAGTACTCTGATGAACAGATTAGAAGAAAAGCAGGCAAGACTGCAGGTAAGTAATAAGAGGATTACATGAGTACCAGAATAAGATCTAAAATTAAAATCAGAAAAAAAGTTAATGGAACTGCAGAACGTCCCAGATTAACAGTCTACAGAAGCTTGAACCATATATATGCTCAGCTTATTGATGATGTTACCGGGCACACGTTGGCAGCTGCTTCCAGCAAAGATAAAACCCTCCAGGCAGAAATTAAAGCTGCTAAGGGTAAAATCTCGCGGAGCAAGTTAGTCGGCGGTTCGCTTGCAGAAAAAGCAAAGGCAGCAAATATCTCTGCGGTAGTCTTTGACCGTAATGGTTACAGATATCACGGAAGAGTAAAAGCTGTGGCAGACGGTGCAAGAGAAAACGGCTTGCAATTTTAATTACTGCCGAGTCGTCTAACGGTAGGACAGCGGCCTTTGGAGCCGTATGCGGAGGTTCGAATCCTCCCTCGGCAGCAAGGTTTGAATAAACAAATTTTTAAGCATTAGGAAATAGTAACTTGAAGAAAAACTTAAACGTTCGGTCAAATGAAGTTGATGGACTCAAAGAAAAAGTAGTTCACATCAACCGTGTAGCAAAAGTAGTAAAAGGCGGACGCAGATTCAGCTTTAATGCAATTGTTGTTGTAGGAAATGAAAGCGGTCTGGTTGGCGTTGGCTTGGGAAAAGCAAACGAAGTAACCGATGCTATTCAGAAAGGCATTGACGATGCTAAAAAGAATCTGGTAAAAGTTGAAATTCACAAAAACACTATCCCGCACACGATTATCGGAAAATATGGTGCAGGAAAAGTATTGCTTAAACCGGCTTCCCCCGGTACCGGATTGATTGCCGGCGGTGGAGTTCGTGCAGTGCTTGAAGCAGCAGGTGTGAAAGATATTCTCACCAAATCACTTGGTTCCAGCAATCCTCATAACCAGGTGAAGGCAGCGCTTCAGGGGCTCAGCTCTTTGATTACCGCTAAACATATGGCGGCCAAAAGAGGTATGACAATTAATGACTTGTTTAAATCCTGATTGGTAAGAAAATGAAATTAAAATTAACTCAAATCAGAAGTATTATAGATTACCCCGTGGATCAGAAGAGAACTATTAAAGCTCTCGGACTGGGAAGACCGAACCACACTAAAGTGGTTAGTGACTCCCCACAGATACGCGGAATGATTAATAAAGTCTCTCATCTGTTAAAAGTTGAAGAAGTGAAAGACTAAGGAGAAATTACAATGGATAGACTTAGTAACTTAACCCCTGCTCCGGGTTCTACAAAAAAGAGAAAAAGAGTTGGACGTGGCGAAGGCTCCGGTCACGGAGGACAGTCCACAAGAGGTATGAACGGACAGATGTCCCGCTCAGGTGCAAAAAGCCGCGCCTGGTTTGAAGGCGGACAGATGCCGCTTCAGAGAAGAATACCTAAATACGGTTTCAGAAGCCCGTTCAAGGTTAGATACCAGGTAATTAACATTGAACAGTTGCAAAAACTTGCCGAAAAATTAGGTACAGAAGTTACCACATTTGACGTAAAAGTTTTTTATAAGAATGGTCTTATCTCCTCAGGAGTAAAACCATACAAAATACTTGGCGACGGTGAGTTAAAAAGTAAAATTAACGTAGAAGCAACCGCTTTCAGTGCCTCAGCAAAAGAAAAGATTGAAGCTGCCGGCGGATCTGTTAAAGAAGTTACCATTTAGTGAATGGAAATAAATGTCTAAAATAACCGAAGCTTTTAGAAATATTTTCAAAGTGCACGAGCTGCGCCAGAGAGTATTATATACTCTGGCATTGCTGGTGATTGTCAGAATTGGCGCTCACATTACACTGCCCGGTATTGATTCCGGACTTTTAAAGCAGGCGATGTCTAATGCAGATTCGAATAACTTATTCGGATTGTATGATCTTTTTGTGGGCGGTGCTTTTTCCAATGCAGCAATCTTTGCACTCGGCATAATGCCATATATCAGTGCCTCCATTATCATTCAGTTAATGGGTGCTGTTGTTCCTTACTTCCAGAAATTGCAGCAGGAAGGTGAAGAAGGAAGAAAGAAAATTACCCAGTTAACACGCCAGGGTACAGTCCTTATTGCAGCAATGCAGGCATGGGGTGTAACCATCCGCTTAAATAATATGGATGTAAGCGGGTTATCAATAATACCTGCGGAAGTTCAGGGATTTTTCTGGACTCTTTCCACCATTATTATCTTAACATCCGGTACCATCTTTATGATGTGGATGGGTGAGCAGATTACCGAGCGTGGAATTGGTAACGGTATTTCCCTTATCATCTTTATCGGTATCATTGACCGTTTCCCTTATGCAATCCTGGATGAAATCCAATTGCTTTCAACCGGTCAGAGAAACTTCATCGTTGAAATAATCATTGTATTGTTCATGGGTGTTGTAATTGCCGGAGTTATCCTGGTTACTCAGGGAACAAGAAGAATACCTGTACAGTATGCTAAGAGAGTTGTAGGAAGAAAAGTTTTTGGCGGAGTAACAAATTACATTCCGCTCAGAGTAAATACAGCAGGTGTAATGCCTATAATCTTTGCTCAGTCAATCATGTTTATACCGGGTACCGTGTTATCATTTTTCCCGAATAGTGATTTTCTGCAGTCCATGGCAAACTATCTGCATTATGAATCAGCAGTATATTCAGTATTCTACGCAATATTAATCATATTCTTTACTTACTTCTATACGGCAATAGCATTTAACCCTAAAGAAGTTGCAGATAACATGAAGAAAAATGGCGGCTTTGTCCCCGGCTTAAGACCCGGTAAACAGACCTCCGATTTTATTGACAATATTTTAACTAAGATTACATTACCGGGTTCATTCTTCCTGGCACTGGTAGCGATACTGCCGGCATTTGTTGGTGCATTCGGAGTATCAGGAAAATTCGCACAGTTTTTTGGCGGTACCAGCTTGTTAATTATTGTTGGTGTTGCTTTGGATACATTGCAGCAGATTGAATCTCATCTTAAGATCAGACATTATGACGGATTTATGAAGTCCGGCAAGCTTAAGGGCAGAAGAGCGTAAGAAATTGATTCTTATTAAAACGCAGCAGGAAATTGATTTAATCAGAGAAAGCTGTCGTATTGTAGCTGAAACCCTGGAACTTATGCGTAAGCATGTTAAACCGGGCATTTCAACAAAAGAACTTGATAGAATAGCAGAGGATCACATCCTCTCACGCGGAGGTAAACCGGCGTTTAAGGGTTACTCCCAGGCAGGTGCTTATCCATTTCCTGCGTCAATTTGTGCATCCGTCAATGAGGAGGTTGTACATGGGATACCGACAAACAGAAAATTGGTATCCGGAGATATAATCTCAGTGGATGTTGGGGTGCAGAAAAACGGATACTATGGTGATGGAGCAACGACTATAGCAGTCGGAGAAATTGATGCTAAAGTACGCGAACTGCTGGAAGTTACTGAAAGATCTTTGTATTTAGGTCTGGATGTAGCAAAAGAGAATAATCACGTACAGGATAT